>JAKMEV010000563.1:0-9054 GCA_022425785.1 Akkermansiaceae bacterium
CCCCGGGAGGGTCGAGCGATTGCACGAGGGCTAATGCGTCTTCCAGGCGGTCGGAGGGGATTTGAAGTTTGCCGGCAAGATCTTCCAGATTGCCATCAAGATATCCGTGATCGGTAAGATTCCCCACGACGATCTCTGCGTCTGAGCGGATCTCCAAAGGCATTCCGCTTTCGCCAATCTGCTCCATCAAGTGTTCCTGCAGAGTCAGCGGAGCGACGATGGAATTGTAGAAGTGCTCACGACGTTCAGCGGCGTCATGATCCACGCCCTTGTTCCTGCGTTCCATTATTGAAAGCTCACGAAGGTCGTCTTGATAGGTTTCATGCCAGTCATCGAAGTCATCTTCACTCTCGCGCTCGCTCTCCACGATTTCATCAAAAGACTCGTTTTCGGTCACGTCTTCCAAGACAGGGTTGAGCACCATGGCCTGATTGAGAAGTTGACTCAGCTCAAGGGTGTTTGCCTGGAGAATCTCCAGACTTTGACGCATTTGTGGCGCCAAGGTCTGCTGCTGGGAAAGCGATTGGTGCAGGGAGACTTCGGCCATTGGTGTGGAGAACTGTTAGCCCCACACTTAACGAATGTAAACGCTCTATGCACAAAACGTGCCACTTGATCCATGAATTTGATTCATTGGTAAAATAATTACCCGATTTGGTTGTTTTTACGGCGCTTTCATTGCTACCAAGATCCGCGTGAGCGACACCTCCGCGGAAATGAGATCCAAGATGCAAGAAAAAGGAGTGATGGAATCCGCCATCAAAGCCTTTGAGCGAGCTAGGTCTCTTGTTGAGAAGGGTGGAAAAGGGGAGCTCAGTGAGACGGAGATCGTTCAGGCTGCAGGAGTTACAGACTATGAGGAACTGGGTAGGCAGACCTCCATGGATCCTGCGCTATTGGCTCAGACCGTCGTCATCAAACTTAATGGCGGACTTGGAACAGGAATGGGATTGGAGAAGGTGAAAAGCCTTCTCGAAGTTCGTCCCGGAGTCGCTTTTCTGGATCTGATGTCCCGTCAGATTCTCTCTCTTCGAAAAGGAACGGGATCTAATGTTCGCTTTCTTCTCATGAATAGTCAGGCGAGCAGTCAGGATACCAAGGAATATCTCGCTACCAATGTTCCCGAGATCGGCGACCCTGCCAAGTTGGAGTTGATGCAAAATTGGGTCCCCAAACTTCGTCAGGATAACCTTTCGCCCGTGAGTTTTTCCGCAAACACCGACTTGGAATGGTGTCCGCCAGGTCATGCCGATGTTTACCCAAGTTTGGTGGGCAGTGGTTGGCTGGACAAGCTTCTCGCCGATGGCGTTAAATACGCCTTCATTTCCAACAGCGATAATTTAGGTGCAGTGTTGGATGCGACGCTTCTCTCGCATTTTTCAAAAAGCAATACACCCTTCCTCATGGAGGTGACCCGCCGCACCGATGCGGATCGTAAAGGAGGGCACCTGGCGACGAGAACAGCGGATGGCCGTCTTGTCTTGCGTGAGCTTGCCCAATGCCCCGCCGAGGATCTCGAAAACTTCCAGAACATCGATAAGCATCAGTATTTCAATACCAATAATATTTGGGTGAATCTTGAAGCCCTGAAGAGCGTCATGGGTGCCTCGGAAGGCGTTCTTGCTCTTCCCGTGATCGTCAACAAGAAGACCGTTGACCCACGTGATTCCAGTTCCACTCCAGTCTATCAATTGGAACAAGCCATGGGCTCGGCCATTGAGTGCTTCGAAGGCGCCGTTGCCGTGAACGTCCCGCGTTCTCGCTTCGCGCCTGTAAAGACGACTGGTGATCTATTCGCCCTGCGTTCGGATGCTTATGAAGTCAGTGAAGATGGCCGGGTTCGCTTGGAAAACTCTCGAAACGGAGTGCCTCCGGTAATTGATCTTTCCGGTGAATACAAGCTAGTGGACGGATTAGCGCCGCTTGGCAATCCGTCATTGATTGATGCTAAAAAGATCTCCGTGAAGGGACCAATGAGCTTTGCATCAGGGGTCGTTATCAAAGGAGAAGTGAGCTTTGTGAATAACTCTCCCGAGGTGAAAACTATCGCTTCGGGAACATATGAGTCGACTTCAGTCTCCTTGTGAGGAAATTGTTTTGTCTAACTTTGGTTTCCTGCTTGTCACTAGATCGACTTTACTTCATCTCCGCGCCCTCATATGAGTGATATCGAGCTGAACTTGCCATCTCCCGGATACAAAGCCCTCATTTTTGACCTAGATGGAACCTTGGTTGACTCGATGCCCGCACACTTCAAAGCCTGGTCCCAGGCCTTGGCTGACCAAGGAGAACCCGGCGTGTTTCCAGAAGATATTTTTTACGCCATGGGCGGGCGACCAACCCGAGATATTGTTGAGATCATCAATGGGGAGAAAGGGCTTCATCTTGACCCCGACGCCGTGGCACTTTCGAAGAAGAGGCACTATTTGGAGGTTCTTAGTACTGTTGAGCTTCTTGAAGAAGTCGCATCGTTTGCCCGGGAGAATCGTGGCAAAATTCCCATGGCCGTTGCCAGTGGAGGAAGCCGGGTTGTTGTTGAAAAGACCCTTCAATCAGTTGGGATTTCCGATTGGTTCGATGAAGTTGTCTCTAGCGACGAAGTAGAAAATGGGAAGCCGGCCCCGGACATCTTCCTCGAAACCGCCTCACGCCTTGGCGTCGCGCCCGAAGACTGCGTCGTCTTCGAAGACGGTCGCGCTGGAATCGCCGCGGCTCGTGCCGCGGGAATGGAAGTGGTCGTAGTGCCGACGCATCTTCACCTCGACTAAGCTTTGCGGCGGGCTTGAACGGCGGCGGAGAGCGATTCGAGGACTTCCTCGGTGGTCTGCCAATTGATGCAAGCGTCAGTAACCGACTGGCCATAGGTCATGTTGTCAGAGATCTTTTGATTTCCTTCAACAAGATTGGATTCGATCATCACCGAGGCTATGTCTTTGGCCCCGTTGGCCATTTGTTCACAGAGATCCGCGACGACTTTGGGCTGGTTGCGGTAGTCCTTGTTCGAATTACCGTGAGAACAATCGACCATGACCTGCTCGGGAAGCCCGGATGCCTTGAGTTGGGCTGTGACTTCCTCGATTGCTTCACGCGAGTAATTCGGGCCGCTTTTTCCTCCGCGAAGGATCAGGTGGCAGGCTTTGTTTCCGGCTGTGGTGACGATGGCAGAAACGCCTTGCTTGGTCACGGAAAGGAAATTGTGTGGCTGTTCGGCGGCGCCAATGGCATCGAGGGCAATTTGAATGGAACCGCCGGTGCCGTTTTTGAAACCAACTGGCATAGAGAGTCCGGAAGCCAGTTCACGGTGAACCTGTGACTCCGTGGTTCGGGCACCAATCGCACCCCAGGCGATCAGGTCAGCGACATATTGTGGCGAGATTGCGTCAAGAAACTCGGTTCCGGCAGGAATGCCCATTTCAGCGAGTTGCAGGAGGAGTTCACGGGCGAAACGAAGGCCGCGATTGATGTCGAAGGAACCATCGAGATGCGGATCATTGATGAGACCTTTCCAACCCACCGTGGTGCGGGGTTTTTCAAAATAGACCCGCATGATGATCTGGAGGTCGTCTTTGTAGCGGTCGATAGACGATTTCAGACGCTCGGCATATTCCAGCGCCGCAGAAGGATCATGGATCGAGCAAGGGCCAATCACCACGAGGATCCGGTCATCCTCTCCGGAGAGGATTGCTTCCGCCTCTTTGCGTGCCTGATCGACGACGGTTGCCGCTCTTTCGGTCGTTGGAAGGTAGTAGGAAAGGACCGCCGGGGAGATGAGCGGATTGATTCCTGCGATACGCAGGTCGTCGGTATTGGTCTGGGCCACGGGCGGAGTCTTGACGGTTTTGTGGGAATTTCAAGAGTGGAGGTTTGTCAGCGGACCTGTTTCGGGACAAATTATCTCCATGTCGAAGCAAAGACAGAGAAACAAGCCTCCGATGCATCGGGATTTCACTGCGGGAATGTTACCCGATATTCAATGTGATTTTGTGGGGACGACTGGAGAGAAAGCCGTTGATGATCGGATTATGAAGTTGGCCCAGAGTGTGAGCGGAGTCTCGGACCCTTGTCTTTTGGCAGAGATGATGACCACGGCGGTAGGGATGGCCCGGGGGACGACCAATCACGGGGACTTCAAGATGGCTAACCGGGCGCTCAAGGAAATGCGAGTTGCTAGTGAGGTTTTCCAACCGTTCCGGGGTCGGAGGAAGGTCGCTCTATTTGGCTCTGCTCGAACTGCTCCCGAGGAAAAAGAATACCAAACCGCGGTGAAATTCTCGCGTCGCATGCGGGACGAAGGATTCATGACAATCACCGGAGCCGGACCGGGGATTATGGCGGCCGGCAATGAGGGAGCCACACGCGAGGATAGCTTCGGACTAAACATCACACTTCCTTTCGAAGCTTCCGCCAATGAGTTCATTGCCGGCGACCCTAAACTAATCGAGTTCAACTACTTCTTCACCCGAAAGCTTGCCTTCGTGAAGGAGGCGGATGCTGCCGTGGGAATGCCAGGGGGGGTGGGGACGATGGATGAGGTTTTCGAGGCACTCACCTTGATCCAGACGGGGAAGACCCAAGTTTATCCCATCGTGTGTCTCGACGCTCCCGGGGGAACTTACTGGAAATCATGGAAGCAATTTGTCGAAGAACACCTTTACCGCCTGGGAATGATTTCCGAGTCGGACTTCTCACTCTTCATCGTCACGGATGACCTAGAGGTCGCGATTGCAGAAATCGTGAAATTCTACGAAGTCTACCATTCCTATCGTTATGTCGGAGATAAGCTGGTAGTACGTTTGCAACTTCCGCTCACCGATGCGGCGCTTACAAATCTCAACGGGGATTTTTCCGACATCGTAAAGTCTGGAGACATCGTGCAGTGCGAGGCTCTTCAGGAAGAAGGGAACGAACCCGACCTGGTAGAGATGCCCCGGATCGTCTTTCGGCATCGTCGTCGAAATTTCGGACGCCTCCGGGAGTTTTTCAACGCCATCAACGAAGCTGAAACTAAAAGGTAAATGGCGGCCAAGGAACGAGTCGATGCCCTCCTGGTGTCCCGGGGGCTCTGCGAATCGCGTGAACTCGCCAAGCGCCTGATCATGGCGGGCAAAGTGCTCTGCGGAACCGAGCGGGTCAACAAGCCGAGCCAGAAGGTTGCTCCGGATGCTGCGTTGGCGGTAAAAGAACGTCCCAAGTATGTTGGCCGTGGAGGATTCAAGATCGAGGGTGCGTTGAAGGAATTCAGCATTGATCCTACCGGGTGGATTTGTGCCGACTTGGGTGCCTCAACGGGCGGGTTCACCGATTGCCTTCTCCAACACGGAGCAGCCAAGGTGCACGCTATCGACGTTGGCACTAATCAACTGGTATGGAAGCTTCGAAGTGACGATCGGGTGGTTTCTCGGGAGAAATTCAATGCCAGAAATCTCACCGTCGAAGATATTGGAGAACGGGTAAAATTAGTTGTGATGGATCTGTCCTTCATTTCGCTAACCAAAGTTCTCCCCTCGGCATTCTCGATCCTCGAAGAAGGAGGTTCGGTGATCTCCTTGGTGAAGCCGCAGTTCGAGTTGTCCCGTGAGGAAGTCGGAAAGGGAGGGATTGTCCGGGAACCGGAGCTGCATCAAAAATCAGTTGATAAAATCAGGGAATTCATCACGAATGAGCTCGGTCGTGAATGGGCCGGATTGATCACTTCTCCTATCACTGGAACCGATGGGAACGTCGAGTTCCTCGCCTGGATGCGATAATTTGGAGCTTGGACCTCAGTTCCAGCCTATCCCTCCGGATTTGCTCGAACTGAACCCCAAGCTCCCTAAAAAGATTAGTCGAAGGGGTTTCTCGACTCATCCAAAGGGAATCTCTAGCCTTCGCCAGCAAGCAGTCATGACACCGCTTTTTCGTAAAATCCTCGGAATGAACTGGGTCCTCATCCTCACGATGTATGGGCTTCTTATTTTTGGGGTTTTTGCGATCGATAGTGCCGCGCGGCACCTTCCGGTACCCGGAGGCGGGGATGGCGGAGATTACTATTCGGGCATGCACAAGGTCTGGATGGGCATTGGCACGGTAATTTACTTCGGAGCTGCCCTAATCGACTATCGGTGGGTCCGATGGTTGGGTGTTCCAATGTATGTCGTCGGACTGGGTCTGACTGCAATGGCGATGGGATCTGATGATGCAGTGCACCGACTGTCCTTCGGTCCGATCAGCTTCCAGCCCGCACAGGTTGCTATTGCAGCCGGGATTATTGCGATTGCCACTCTGGCGCAAGATCTTCCGAAGATTCACCGAATCATGGGGGCTCCCTGGTTTAGGGTGGGCTTAATTGGTTTGATTACCGGGATTCCGTTTTTGATGGTGGTCAAATTAGGGGATATGGGGTCGGCTCTGGTCTGGGTGCCCGTTGCTGTGGTCGCTTTGTTGGTGAGTGGGATTCCTTGGCGCTATCTAACTCTTTTGACTGCCATTGTCATCGGAATGGTGCCCATTGCTTACTTCGTCGTCTTGCCAAGTGTTTCCGAACGGGGAACCGAGCGAATTGAGATTTATCTGGAAACTCTGAAGGGAGGGCAGGTCGAAAAAACCGATGATACCTGGGCCCCGTTTTGGGTTTCGACGGCCATCGGAAAAGCGGGCTGGAAAGGCCTGGGGTGGGGGGCAACCGAGGAAAGAGGGTCTCTCCACGACAAACGCTATATTCCCTGGAAGACCGCTCATAACGATTACATCTTCGCCGTGATTGGAGAGGAGCAGGGGTTTCGAGGGGCGCTTCTTCTCGTGACAGCTTTTGCTCTTCTTTTGATTCAGTGTCTCTTTATCGCTTTTTATAGCCGCGACCTCGCTGGCCGGATCATCGTTGGCGGCGTGGTTGGCCTCTTCTTTGCGCACCTCTTCGAGAGCATCGGAATGTGCATCCTCCTCACACCGATCACTGGAATTCCACTTCCGCTCGTCAGCTACTCTGGAACCTTTGTCGTGATCTGTATGTTTCTCTTGGGCTTGGTCCAGAGCGTCTGGGTACATCGGGTGAAATACATTGAGGTAGAAGTCAAATAGACCCCGGGCTCGAGGGCTAACTTCGTTCTCTTAATGATGGACGGATGATTTGAGAGTTGGAATAGTTCGCCAATGAAATGGATTGTCCTACTGCTGACGTCATTCTCACTTTACGCCGGTGAGAAGCTTTTTGATGGAACAACCCTGAAGGGATGGCAGGTGCAGGAGGGAGAGCAAAAGTATTGGAAGGTTCGTGATGGGGTGATTGTAGCAGGCTCGATGACAGAAAAAGTCGCCCATAACACCTTCATGACGACAGCGAAACGCTACGGGGATTTTGAACTCCGGCTGAAGGCTAAAGTGGAGGGACCCAGAGCGAATGCCGGAATTCAGATTCGTAGCGAACGTATCGAAAATCACCATGAGATGGTCGGCTACCAAGCGGATATCGGCAATAACATCTGGGGGCGGCTTTACGATGAATCACGTCGTCGCCGGTTTCTCGCTGATTGGGCCAGCAAGGACGGGGTAAAGGCCACCAAGGAAGGTTGGAACGATTATAAGATTCGTTGCGAAGGCCCACGGATTCGCCTCTGGATCAATGGCACTCTGACCTGCGATTATACTGAAGAGGACGAAAAGATTCCTTTGAAAGGCTTCATCGCCTTGCAGGCGCACAGCGGTCCACCTTTTGAGGCTTCTTATAGGGATATCGAGATCGAAGAGCTTTAAGCCTTCGCTTCAAATTCCTCTTTTGATTTTTTTCGGGCTTGGGCAACGAAGTGGTTACAGGCTTCTTGGCAGACGAGTGGAATGGCCTTGTTCTCCGCGGTATTGCTGACGACACCATTGAAGCGAGAGGCTTCGGAATCATCGAGCGGAGTGCTTTCGTCGAGCTGCCAGAGGATCTTTTTAACACATTTGTTTGCAGGGCCGCAAACGGACTGGATCAATTCCTGAGCGCCAACATCGGAGACATTGGAGGCGTGACGATACATACCGGTTTGGCGGCCCAGTTTATCCCGGAGGTTTTGAATGCGGACCGAGCCATCTTTCCATGCCGCCCAGAGGCCGAGAGATGCGGGATAGAAGAGGTCGAGCGCTTGCCTCACCTCACCGGGTGACTGCAGGAGGAGGAGCCAACCGCCTGAAAGAGACATTTCACCTTTCGTGAAACGGTAATCACCATCGGGCGTGTAGAGTCCGATCTCCCTCGCTTTATCAGGAGTTAGATGAGCTTCGAGGGACGAGAAATCAGCGTGGTCGTCATCGAGGTGAACTAAGACAAAAGGGGCGAGATCATGATCGGTTAGGATCTTAATCTGACCAATTTGTTGGAGGCCGTCGGCGAGGGCTTCAGTGAGTTTCTGTGTGAGCGACATGTTGGGCATCGAAGGTTGCGATTTGATCGAGAATAACATCAGCCATCAGAGGCTCGGCACCGATGGCGGCGGAGTAGTAAAGAGTCTTATCGCGAAGCAGGTATGGATTGCGGCGGAAAACTTCTTTTTGGCTGGCAGCTTTGCCTTCCTCTTTTTCAAAGCCAAGCATGACGGGGATGTCCTGATAACTATGCAATCCATCTGCGATGAAGAAAGGAACGACGATGACATTAGGCGTGTCCGCGAGCTGGTCCCATTCTGAAATGAGCGGAGCTTCTTCCATGTAAGTATCTTGCACGGATGCGAAGCGGTTTTCAGGAAGCGTTTGAATGAGCTCCACCTGATCACGGATCGCCTTGGTGGAGTTTTTGTTAAGGCCAGTGCCGTGTCCAACGATGAAAAGAGTGGATTCCTCTGGCGGGACTCCGGGTGCAACTTCCTCGGTCCGCTGAAGAATGAGGGAAGTCATGGAAGGGTGAATCCCGACCGGATCACAGTAGTGGAGAGTCTTGCCATGGACCTGGGTCGTCGGACCCGCCAACTCCAACTCGCGGGGAATGACGTCCCGGGTAAAATAGCCCTCGCTGATAAAATCGGGGACAATGTAAACCTCTTCAGCATCGATCATATAGAGGGCCTCGCGCATGGAAGGCTCCTCTTTCCAAAAGCAACAATG
>JAKMEV010000449.1:0-4817 GCA_022425785.1 Akkermansiaceae bacterium
TACGGAAGTATAGAGTGGCATCCTGGGTCCGACCAAGAAGTGCGTCGGGGTCGCCGTCATTATCAAAATCTGCGAATAAAGCGAAATTCACATAATGCTCTACCGCCAGGCCAGATCTTCCAGTGACATCCTCAAAGGTGTTGTCACCTCGGTTGCGCAGCAATTGGGAGGACAACCAACGCGAACTGAGAAAAAGATCTTCGTGACCATCGCCATCATAATCGACCACACTGACGGTGGGATACTGGTAAAGACTTTCGATATCGTAAGGAGAATGAATCTTATATCTCCCTACCATGATCGTCTGCCCCGAATAAGTCTTACTCATCACCTCTTGATGGTATGCGTGCCGGGCCTTTTCGCGGGCGATGGAGTCGGGTAGAACAGTATCGAGCACCTCCTCGAATAAAGGCTCTTTCGCCACGTCCGTCTCGAAGTTCAATGACTTCCACTTGGCAAGACGCCATCGATCGCCTTCTTCCCGCTCCCAGACAAGCATTTGCTTCGCCTTGACGCCAACGATCGCACCGTCTTTGCCGCGGCGAACCCCTTCGAACTTCGTCTTCATCACAAACGCGGAATCTTCAAAGTTAGCCGAGAGGGTGCCGAACGAGGCGTTCTGCCAGCGGTGACTTGGATCGAGCTCCTGCCACGGGGCAATCGAAGCCTCGCCCGCGACGGCTTCCGGGAGATCGGAACGCGATCCGCTCACCATCGCCTGGCCAAGCGCACGCAGCAGTGGCGTGAGTTTTAGGACCAATTCCTCCGATTCGACCATTTGCTTGATCTGCTCGGCTTCGATTTCGGCAGCGGATAGCGCGGCCTCCCGTTCAGGAGGATCCGAACAACCTGAGAACCCCAGAAAAAGTAAACTCAGGCATATCCGCAAAGAGGCGAGCCCCCAACGAAAGGTTCGCCGAGGGGAGGTTTTATGACGCGGCGGGTTTGAATTCTTCATAAGCAATCGAATAGAAGCCAAATGAAAGTGACAGGTGAGCACTGGTCTAGCGAGGGAGAAAGGATCCCGGTCTGTCGTTCCTGTCTGGCGGTGCCAAAAAAATTGGGGTCCCACCGAGCACGGTGGAACCCCAACTGAAATGTTGCGAAAATCCCAGGCTAAGCCGCCCAGAACCATATTAGCTTACGCCCTCTTGCGACGCAGGAGCGCCAAGCCTCCGAGACCCAGAAGAAGAGCAGAGGAAGGTTCCGGAATTGCAGCACCACTGAGTTCTACGTTGTCCCAGATCATCCGGTTGCCTTTTCCATTGGTGTCCTCGACGCCAATCATGACCGTCAGGGCATCCCCATCAGACACGCCACCAGGCAGCACAAGGTTTGTGTAGGTCCTTGTGATCGTTTGGAAACCGAGGCCGCCCTCAAACGAGATGAGTGGGGCGTCTGCGGTCAGTTGGACGCCGTTTGCCATCAGGTGAAACGCCAGATCGCCCTCAATGGGGCCACCTGCCGGGCCGTCAATCTGAGCCGAGATAGTCCACGAAGAACCTGTCGTGATTGTATCTGATGTAGCGCCCACGACCCGCTGGTTACCACCCCATGCCGCAAATATATTCAGGCCTTGGCTACCGCCCACGCCGTTCGTCCCGGCGTCAGAATTGCCCCCATTGACGCTTGTCCACCCGAGCATATCAACAGGGCCGCCAGAAGTGGTCAAGTCGTCGTAAATCACAGTGTTACCGCCAGCTACGTTAACGCCAGGCCCCACGCCTTGTGAATAGGAGGCAAACGGATTAGTCCCTCCCGCGCTGTCCGTAATTACGTTAAGCCCACCTTTGGTGAGTTGAAAACCGGAGTTGATCACGGCCGCCTGCGTCTGTCCGACGGGCAGGGCCAATATCAAGAGTTTTACTAGTGTCTTTTTCATTTCTGTAGCTCTATTGGTTGGGGTTAAGCGCGATGCTAAACTTCTATTTCTCACGAAACCCCAGAATGAGGACTTGCAGGATAGTAAACACTCCGCTCAAGAAGGACGCTACACGAACACCGACATCTATCGCAAGAAAAATCCAAATCGACACTTAACCCCTACGGGGTAATCTGGTCCTCATGCACCCCCTAATCGTTTTATCCGCTGTCGAGCAGGTGGCCGAACATCTCCGACGAGAGATCCTGCGGGGAGGACTCAGCGGATTGATGCCCGGAGTAAGTTCTTTGGTGGCCGAGCTGGGCGTCAACCACAAGACGGTGGAGGCCTAGCTGCGAGTCCTCGAGAACGAAGGATTGCTCGTAAATCGAGGGCGTGGGCTCCAGCGCCGTATTGCAGAGCCCAAGTGTCATGCCCGAGCTGCGTTGCGAGTGGGCATTCTACTCTTCAGTTCTTCGTCTCTAAGTATGGACTACATTACCGGGCTGGGCCACCTGCTCAAGGCTGCGGGACACATCCCATTTTACGCCAACAACTCCCTGGAGGACCTTGGCATGAATGTCGAGCGCGTGGCCCGCTTCGCGAAGAAAACCGAGGCAGATGCCTGGATCGTCTGCTCCGCATCACGCGAAGTATTACAATGGTTTGTCGAATTCGAAAAACCCTCCCTGGCGCTGTTCGGGCGACGGAAAAGCCTGCCCCTTGCCGGAGTCGGCCCGGATCATGTCAAAGTAAGCCGCTTGTTGATCCGCCGGCTGATCGCACTTGGCCATCAGCGCATCGTCACTCTTGCCCGGGAAAGTCAAAGGGTTCCGGAACCAAGCCAAGCCAAACGCGCTATCATCGAGGAACTGAATGCACACGGAATCTCCACCGGGAATTACAACCTCCCAGCCTGGAAAGAGACACCCGAGGGCATTCACCAAATTCTAGATGAACTGTTTCGCAACAGCCCTCCCACAGCCCTGATCATCGACAAGCCTCTCATCTTCCATGCCGCCAAGGACCATCTCGCCCGAAAGGGGATTTTTGCTCCAGACCATGTCTCCCTGATCTGTTCAGGTTCCGATCCAAGCTTTGCCTGGTGCCGCCCCTCCATCGCCCACCTCGAATGGAGTAGTCGTCCAGTCTTACGTCGGGTCATCAGCTGGATGGATAACGTAGCGAAAGGCGTAAACGACCAACAGCAAACGTTAACCAAGATCAATTTCGTCGAGGGAGAAAGCATCGGGCCGGCACTTCCTTAGAGCTTGAAATAGAAGCAGCACCCGGAATAAACCCAACCAAAAAGGACAATAAGGGGGTATTTTGGCATGAATACTCACATCGGATCCGACAGCGGAATGCGCAACTGCGATCTAATCGATTTGCGACTCATGCCAATAAGGAATGAACAAATATTCACCCCTAAAAATATCCCTTGCTCAAATTTCCGCTTTAATCAGCACTTCCCTGACAGAACACGATAAGAGAACTCGTGGAAATGGGTCCGCAAGCAAAGCTTCTCGTGACCAACCATACTTGATTCCAGAAAAAAGCCCGCGCTTCCTTCTCGACCAACATCGCCGAGCTCTTCAGAGTAGACCTTCCAAAGCTCTAACAACTCGCCGCCGTGAAAAAGACCTTCGACCAACTCGAGACCATCGTTCATCCCAACCGCGCCGAAATGGGCGCCTCCGCCGGCCACGCTGCCGCCAAGATCCTCCGCGACGTCCTTTTCCTAAGCGGTTCAGCCCGCATCATCGTGGCCAGCGCACCATCACAGGATGAAACCCTTTCCCAACTTGCCCAAGAACCGCGAATCGATTGGAGCAAAGTCACCGTCTTCCACATGGACGAATACGTCGGCCTCAGCGACTCACACCCCGCATCCTTCCGGGCCTATCAAAAAGAACACTTCCTTTCCAAAGTCACCCCGAAAGCCTTCCACGGCATCCAAGCAGAAGCTGCTGATCTCGACTCCGAGCTCGCCCGCTACACCGAACTCATGAACGAAAGCCCCATCGATCTCGTCTGCATGGGCATTGGTGAAAATGGACATATCGCTTTCAATGACCCTCCCGTCGCCGACTTCAATGATCCACACACCATCAAGGTGGTCGAGCTCGACGAGGCCTGCCGCCAACAACAAGTCAACGACGGCTGCTTTCCTGACTTCGACTCCGTCCCCACCCATGCTCTCAGCCTTACCTGCCCCGCCTTGATGTCTGGAAAACACCTCATCATCACTGTCCCCGGAAAGCTCAAAGCAAATGCCGTCAAGGAGACCCTCACCGGCCCCATCACCACCACTTGCCCGGCCAGTATCCTGCGGGCTCATCCCAACGCGGAACTCCATCTCGATACCGACTCCTACCAATTGGTCGGCGCATAAAATTCCCGGGGTACCTTTGCCTTTGCCAAACAGGGAAATTTCCCTAGCGTGACGCCCTTCCCGCAGGGAACCTCATCATGGCTGGATTTTTCAAAAAACTGATCAACAAGATCACCAACACGGCGGAAATCGATTGGGACGATCTCGAAGCCGAACTTATCACCGGTGATCTCGGCGTGAAACTCTCCCTGGAAATCGTCTCGGAACTTCAGGGTCTCGGTCGCAAGGTCTCCGCCGATGATGTTGTGGAAACGACCCGGACAAAACTCTCCGCGCTCTTCCCCGAAGACTCACCCGCCCTGCAACCCCGCACCGATGGCAAACCCGCCGTCCTTCTGGTCGTCGGCGTCAATGGCACCGGAAAGACGACCTCCACCGCCAAACTCGGACATCTCCTCCAAAGCCAGGGCTACTCCGTCCTCCTCGCTGCGGCCGACACCTTCCGCGCCGCCGCCGTCGAACAACTCGTTCGTTGGGGCGAGCGACTCAACTTGCCCGTCGTTACCGGTGCCCACGAAGCAGCCCCTTCCTCCGTCTGCTACCAAGCCCACCAACGCGCCA
>JAKMEV010000595.1:0-2205 GCA_022425785.1 Akkermansiaceae bacterium
GCACTTTATTGACGGATTCAATTTTTCCGTTGCAGGTCTTGGCTCTGAGGAGCGTAGCAAGCTGGCCGTATCCATAGAGACCGGAGTCGTTCATTTCAGGGCCGAGGATATGATCATACTGCTCGAAGAGATCGGCGAGGCCGTTGGGAAGCGGGTGAACATGACGAAGATTGATCGAGCCGACTTTGTGGCCTTCAGAAATCATCCGGTCGGTTGCTTCTTTGATCGGGCCGTAGGTGGAACCCCAGCCGACGAAGAGAAGTGAGCCGCTGGTTTCGCCATGTACTTCCGGAGTGGGAAGGCTATGAGCAAGGTCGATGAGCTTGTCGCGACGCTTGGCGGTCATCTTCTCGTGATTGAGAGGATTGCCGGATGGGTGACCCCATTCGTCGTGTTCGAGGCCGGTCACCACGGGATACTTTTCCTGAGAGGACCGTGATCCAGGCGAAGAGTGGCGCGTGACTTTGTCGAGAGGGTAAGGCTGCCAGTCTGCGTCTTCCTCGGTGAGGTCGAGAGTGGGCTCGACCCAATGCTTTTCGAGATCGGGTTCTTCGAAAGCTTCGAGACGGGTCGCGATGGCTTGGTCGGAGAGGATGAGAACCGGAGTAGAGTATTTTTTGGCGAGGCGGCAGGCTTCGATGGCGGGGTAAAAGCAATCTTCGACATCGCGCGGAGCGAGGACAATGCGTGGGGCGTCGCCGGGTGATCCGTAGATGGCTTGCATGAGGTCGGACTGTTCCACTGAAGTCGGGAGTCCGGTCGAAGGACCACCGCGTTGGATGTTCACCACGATGAGTGGGATTTCAGCCATGCAGGCGTAGCCGACGGCTTCGGATTTCAATGCGAGACCCGGGCCGGATGATCCGGTGATAGCGAGGTGCCCGGCATACGCGGCACCGATGGCCATGGAGACCGCAGCGAGTTCGTCTTCGCACTGAATGAACATGCCGTTGTATTTCGGAAGTTCGGAGCGAAGGAATTCCATGATGGAAGTCCAAGGAGTGATCGGGTAACCGGCACCGTAACGAACGCCACCGGCGATAAGGCCGAGAGCGAGCATGGTGTTGCCATCAGTGGAGAGGCGCCTTTCGGCGGCGTTCTCACCGGGTGCCATCGGCATGTGCTCGATGTCGTGAACAGGCCAGGCGTAACCGGCATCGAAGGCGAGCATGACGTTACGGAGAATGTCTTCCGACTTCTTGCCGAACTTAGCGCTCATGATTTCGGAGATTCGCTCGCGGTCGAGTTGGTAGACCGCGCAGAGGAGACCCAGGACGAAGATGTTCTTACCGCGTGACTTTGCATTTCCGCCGATCGCCTCGATGGTGGCGGATGTAAATGGAACGCCAATGTGAATGATGCCGCGTTCTTCTTTGATCTCTTCGACATTGTCGGAGTCGTAGAAGCAAATGCCGCCGTCTTTGAGAGTATGAAGGTGGCCGTCGTAGGAATGCTGGTAGAAGGCGACGAGGGTGTCTGCTTCGTCTCCGGGATGGAGGACTTCGCCGGAACCGAGGTGGACCTGGAAAATGGACGGGCCGCCGGAAATGGTACTTGGAATCGTCATGTAGGTCATGACGTCTTGGGCGGTTGAGCCGGCAAGTTGGCCTAAGAAGGCACCGATCGATTGGATGCCATCCTGGGAGTTTCCAGCGAGGCGAATGACGGCGTTACGGATTGTATCAGAGCTAGGAGCAGTCGTTTGCGACATGAGAGTGTATCTAGGTGTGGTCGAACGCGCTAGGGATAGCGTAAGGAAGGCCCAACGGAAGGCTAAAAGAAGCGATCAAGTCGCATTCTTGCAATTGGGTTAATTTGTCACACAACTCTCCGAAAAGCCGCGCGAAGGGTAACTGAGATCAGGAAGAGTCCTGCGAGGGTTGCCGCGATGCTGGCCCCCGCTGGCTGATCGAGATGATAGCTAAGAAAAAGCCCTAAAGCAGAGCCTCCTGCTCCAACCAGAGCACTGAGGGGGAAGAGCGCATCGGGTGTTGAAATGAAGGGTCTCACGATTGCGGCCGGGGCGACAATCAATCCGATGGCGAGGATACACCCGACGGCTTGCAGAGTTGTCACGAGGACAAGAATAAGAACCGCGAAAGAGGCATAGTCGAGAAGGCGGGTGCGAATGCCCAGACTGGCTGCAACTTCGGGATCGAAGAGGTTGATGACTACCGATCTTCGGAAGAGAGAGAGAATGGCGAC
>JAKMEV010000018.1:0-5256 GCA_022425785.1 Akkermansiaceae bacterium
TCCCCCGACACTCCAAAACCAGAGACTGATCAACCGCACCCGTCACCCGAATCGACAACTCCTCGCCCTTCTCGGTCAAGCGTCCGCCTTTCCAGGTCTTGCGCACTTCTCTCTCCAACCTGGGATCGCTCGTCTTCCACAAGCCATCGCCCACCTGGATCCGTTCCCAGACAATTCCCGACCGGGTATTGAAGAAGAGCTTGTTCCCATCCACTTCCCAAATCGTCCCGCCTTGCTCGTCATTTCGATCCTCGCCGGCATCAAACACAAAGCCATCCCCCACGCCGATATCAACCGTCGTCGATCCCAACTCCACCCAACCTTCACCCACTTCGGCAATCTCCCCGACATACACGCCACGCTTCTTCCCCCACTTTCCATGAGTCAGCAGAGGATGATTCGTCCCGCCCAACCAACCGGTCGAAAGCCCGCGTGAAAACATCATTTCCAAAGCGTAGCGATCATGATCCGTCACTTCCACTTCATCGAGCGCCTTGCGATACACCCGCGTAATTGCCGCCACGTAGTCAGGCGATTTCAAACGCCCCTCGATTTTAAAACTCGTCACGCCCGCCCTCACCAAATCAGGAATCATGTCCACCGCCGACAAATCCTGCGGGCTCAGCAAATACCGCACCTCATCCATCGGCTTGGTCTCGCCATCAATCACCAGCTCGTAAGGCATCCTGCAGGCCTGCGCACACTCACCTCGGTTCGCCGAGCGCTGACCCAGACTCTCCGAGGTCAAACACTGCCCCGAATACGCCACACAAAGCGCGCCATGCACGAACACCTCCAAAGGCACCTTACTTTTCTTGTGCACGCGACCAATTTCCTCCACCGACATTTCCCGCGCCAAAACCGCCCGATCGAGCTCAAGAAAGCCATCAACAAAAGCCATCCCCTCAGGAGAGGTGATCGTCATTTGCGTCGAGGCATGGAGCTCCATTTCCGGCGCAATCTCCTGCACCAACTTGGCCACGCCCAAATCCTGCACAATCACCGCATCCACTCCGGCCCGCGCCATGATCTCAATTTGCTCCACTGCTCCCTCCAACTCTCTGGGAAAAATCAGCGTATTGAAGGCCACAAATCCTTTCACCCCGTGACGATGCAAAAACTCCATCAATTCCGGCAAATCGGCCTTCTTGAAATTGTCCGCCCGCATTCGGGCATTGAACCGTGGCAGACCAAAGAAAATGGCATCCGCCCCATTCGCCACCGCAGCCCGCGCGCAATCCCAATTTCCCGCTGGTGCCAAGAGTTCCGTCACACCGAGAAACTAGGGTCCAGGCCCCGTTCTAGCAAGCGAAGCGTCTCCTCAGGTAAAATAATGAAAAAAGTTCCAAAAAACAGGTGGACGGATCGTTTTCCATGGGTAGGAATCTGTTGGGATCATGGAAGGTCCCTCCTGAACACCCAAAAATCATGTCAAATCTTGATACCGACAGCAGCACCCGGCTCTACATGCAGGAAATCACCAAAACTCCCCTTCTTACTGCCGAAGAAGAGGTCGAGTTGGCTGAACGGATCATGGAGGGCGATGAAACAGCCCGGGAACATATGATCAAGGCCAATTTGCGTCTTGTCGTCAAAATAGCCCGGGACTACTCAAACTATGGCGTTCCCCTCGCCGACCTCGTTTCCGAAGGAAACATTGGTCTTATGAAAGCGGTCGAAAAGTTCGATCCCGAAAAGGGGGGTAAGCTCAGCACCTACGCTGCATGGTGGATTAAGCAATCCATCAAACGTGCCCTCTCGAATCAGGGGAAAACAATACGTCTTCCGGTCCATCTAGTCGACAAGTTGGCCCGAATCCGTCGAATCACCGCTATTCTCGCTGAGGAACTCGGCCGCGAGCCAACCGACGACGAGTTGGTCGAGGAACTGGGCATTCCCCGGCAGAAGCTCGCTATGCTCAAGCAGGCCTCCCAGCGCCCAACCTCTCTCGACGCTCCGGTAAATGACGAGGTTGGTATGACTTACGCCGAAATGATCAGTGACGATGCAGCAGAAAGCCCTCTCGAGTCCCTCGCCAACAAGAATTACCACGGCGAGCTCGAAGACCTTCTCAAGCTACTCAACGAGCGCGAATCATCCATCATCGACCAACGCTTTGGCTTGAATGGTAAGAAGCCTCTCACCCTCGAAGAAATTGGACGTGACTTCGGCGTCAGCCGTGAGCGCATTCGCCAGCTCCAAAACTCCGCCATCGCCAAGATGAAGCGCGCCCTCGGACGAAAAGAGGCCCAGCCGAAAGGCTCTCTGAATCCTGAGAGCGCGTAGACTCCTCCCTTCCTTTTCCGAAGCCCACTCGTGAGCCTTGCTCCGGGTGGGCTTTTTTTCTTCCAATGAACTGAAAGCCGCCAAGACTTCAGGGAAGTATTACTCCGCCTCCAAATGAAGCTCGTTTCTTTCTTTTCCCTGCTCGTCCTCTTCACCACGCACGCCCAAGACCGCCCCAACATCCTCTGGCTTTCCTGCGAAGACATTAGCCCCACCATCGGTTGCTACGGAGACCCTCACGCCATCACACCCCACATCGACGCCCTGGCCAAACGCGGCGTCCGCTACACCCACGCCTTCACAACCGCCGGTGTCTGCGCTCCCTGCCGCAGCGGGATCATCACCGGACTGTATCAGTCCACTCTCGGCACCCACCACATGCGCTGTAATGCCCAACTCCCACCCGAGGTAAAGCCCTTCCCCATCCACCTCCGTGAACAAGGCTATTTCTGTACCAACAATTCAAAAACCGACTACCAATTCAAAGCGCCCAAAGAAACCTGGGATATCTCGGGGAAAAAGGGGCACTGGCGTAATCGCAGGGATCCTCAGCAACCCTTTTTCTCCGTCTTCAATTTCACCGGATGTCACGAATCCGGTATCGCAAGCACTTCGAAATATCAAACCGTTACCAAAACACTCTCTCCCTCGGAGCGACAAGACCCCGCCAAGCTCACCACCCTGCCTCCATACTATCCCGACACCCCGGCCGTGCGCGAAGACTGGAAACGCAACTACGAAGTCATCACCGCAATGGACGCCTGGGCCGGCGACCTTCTTGCCGAACTCAAGGAGGACGGCCTAGCCGAAAATACCATCGTCTTCTTCTGGTCCGATCACGGCGTCGGACTCCCTCGCGCCAAACGCTGGCTTTACGACTCCGGCACCCGAGTTCCTCTCATCGTCCACCTTCCCGAGCGCTATCGCCATAACAAACAAGGCACACCCGGCACCGTCTCCGATCAACTCATCAGCTCCATTGATTTCGGCCCCACCACTCTCAGCCTCGCCGGTCTCCCCATCCCCAAAACGATGCAAGGCAGGCCTTTCCTCGGCGCTAAAACCGCACCCGCCCGTGACTTCGTCTACGGTGCCCGCGACCGCATGGACGAGCGCTACGATATCATCCGCATGGTCCGGGACAAGCGCTTCAAATACATCCGCAATTACGAGCCCCTCAAAACCTTCTACCAATACATGGAGACTCCCGAAAAAGGCGTCACCATGAAGGAACTGCGAACCCTGCACGAAGCCGGGAAACTCAAACCCAATGCCGAGAAATTCTTCAACCCCACCAAGCCCAACGAAGAACTCTACGACTGCGAGGCCGATCCAAACGAACTCAGCAACCTCGCCGACGACCCTAAATTCGCCGGCGAACTCAAACGCCTCCGCTCTGCCCATCTCAAGTGGGTCAAGGATACCAAGGACGTTGGCCTCATCGCCGAGCCCATCATCATCGAACTCGAAAAAGAAGTCGGCAGCCGCTACGGCATCCTACGACAGAAGAATGGCGACGCCCTCGCCAAGCAACTCGCCGAAGCCGCCATCCTCGCGTCATCCGGCCCGTCCGCTCTGCCCAGCCTGACCAAGCTTCTCGACGCTCGCCACCCCGCCGTCCGCTACTGGGGAGCCACCGGCCTCGGCAACCTCGGAGAAAAAGCCAAACCTTCCCAGACTCAACTCATCCAAGCTCTCAGGGATAAATCCCCCGCCGTCCAAATCGCCGCCTCGCGCGCCCTCTGCCACATGGGATCACCGGCAAAAGCCCTCCCCATCCTACAACACCTCCTCATCAACGGAGCCGAGTGGGAACAACTCCAATCAGCCATCGTCCTCGACGAAATCGACGACCAAGCCAAACCCGCAGAGGCGGAAATGAAAAAAGCACTCAGCACCAAAGTCGCCAAAAACAAATACGTCATCCGCGTCATCAAACGCGCCTTTCAAGAACTTGATGTTAGATAAAGGATTCACTTATCCTGATTTGAAAAATCATCCAACGAGGTAAGCTCAAATCCTACCGTGACTCTCTCCAGCTGTGGGATCTCGATAAAAATTGACCTCGCTGCCGGAATACTCGCTTTCGCTAGCAAAACTCCACCACTCCCCATCTCAGCGGGAGGTGCATATTCACAGCCCCCTGCGGACTCCATACCCAGTTATTTTCGGGGTGCTCTTGTTCTTCCGGATTAAGACTTTCGGCCAAGGGCGTTCCGTGAGGCGGAATACGTACATACTTTCCGTCCACGACGTTATGCTCCCACTGCACTCGTGAAAAATTGATCTTCCAGGAATCGCCGGGTTGTGGAGGTGACTGCTTCTCACGATGATACTTCTGCAACTCCGACCACGGAAAAGCAATCTCAACCGACCAAGCTTCATCGAGATCATCGGGATTATTCAAAGAGCCTCGCACATGCACCGCGCTCTTCAAACCATCGAGATTGCATCCCAGTAGGGGAATTCCGCCTTCCCCGTAAGGCTTAGGAAGACTCAGTTCCCATATCGACCCGAGCGCGTTGATCTCAAATTCGTAGTAATTCAAACCATCGCAATCTGGATCGATGAAGACCTCAAAATCATTATCCTCAAACATCACCGCGTTCTTTTCAGTGATCGTTCCCCAGACATGGGGCTCCTCCAGCTCGGCTCCGACGTAGAAAAACTCATCATCCCACCCCATCTTTACCCGCGTTCTAAAATGCGGCTTCAGTTCATCTTGTCCCGTGATATCGACAAAATCGTCCGACCAAGGCAGGTCCGCCCAGGCAGAATCACTCATCGATCCATCGATAACAATCGGTGACTTCACCCGCTGGCAGAGGTAGCGTCTCGGTTCCATTAAAACTTAAGATTGAGTTGGGCAGACGCAGCCACAGCTGGATCGAGACGTTCCTGATAAGAACTCCAAATGGCCTCCACACTCCGCGTCACTTTCCCCCGAAATTTTTCCGCACCATTCACAAT
>JAKMEV010000456.1:0-4145 GCA_022425785.1 Akkermansiaceae bacterium
ACCGAAGATCCCGCGGCCAAGATCGACGCGATCCGCGAAGGTGTTCGCTCCGGAAAGATCAAAGCGCTCGTGACTCTCCAGGAAAATCTCCTGAAGGAAGCGGGCTTCAAGGCCGAAGATCTCGAAAAGCTCGATCACCTCGTCAGCAGCCACATTTTAGCGAATCCCACTGCCGCCAATTCCGACGTCGTGCTTCCCGGAGCAGGATTCGCTGAAAAACGCGGCACCTATGTGAATGTGACCGGACGCCTTCAGCGCTCCAATCAGGCTATTCTCACGCAAGGCAATTCCCGCGACGATTGGGAAACGCTCGCCGCTCTTCTCGGCACGCTCGAAAAAGATTATCAGGCGCCCGCCTCCATCGACGGAGTGCTCAAGGCCCTCGCCTCGGAAGTTGAAGCCTTCAACGGCCAATCCTTCGGCTCCATCGGAGACCAAGGAGTCATCATTTCCGAAACCGGAGTTACCATTCCGCTCATTGAGCAGGAAAAAGCCCGCGTCGCCAGCGGCCAGATCAACGGATAAGCCACAGTTTTTACTTTCCCAATGGAAACCACATTACTTATAGCCGCCGCGATCAAGATCGGGGTGTTTCTTGGCGTGACCCTGACTCTCGTCAGTGTCTGCGTCATTTTCGAACGTCGCTTCTCCGCAATCATTCAGGACCGGGTCGGCCCGAACCGGACCATGATCCCCCTCAGTATTCTGGGATTCAAAAAAGATCTCGCTCTTCCCATCGGCGGACTCACCCAACCCATGGCGGATGGATTGAAGTTCATCCTCAAGGAAGACTTCACTCCTTCTTACGTGCGTAAAGCCTTCTTCTGGCTCGCGCCTTGCATGACGATGGTTCCTGCTCTCGTCACGATGGCCGTCGTTCCCTTCGGCAGCCCAATTGAGTTCGGCGATCTCGTCATTCCCATGGCCGTGGCCGATCTCAACGTCGGACCACTCTTCATCTTCGCGATCGCTTCTCTCTCAGTCTACGGCATCACTCTCGCCGGTTGGTCTTCCAATTCGAAATATCCTTTCTTCGGCGGCGTTCGTTCTTGTGCACAAATGATCTCCTACGAGATCGCGCTTGGACTCTCCGTCATCCCCGTCCTCATGATGTTCGGAACCCTGAACCTCGGTCACATCGTTGAATATCAAGCGAACAATGGCTGGCTCCTCCTTCCCTTCTGGGGCGAAGGCCTCACCGCCGAACGTTGGTGGATGCTAATCCCTCTGGTCGTTTCCTTTTTCATCTTTACCACCTCGATCTTCGCGGAAACCAATCGAACTCCTTTCGATCTACCCGAATGTGAAACCGAGCTTGTCGGCGGCTACCACACTGAATATTCCTCGATGAAATTCGCCCTTTTCTTCCTTGGAGAATACGCCGCCATGATCATTGGGTCGGCGCTCATCGTGACTCTTTTCTTTGGTGGTTGGTCCATCGGCTTCGGCATCGACGGCCTGCTCCCAACCGGAGCCTGGTGGGTCAGCCTGCTGCATATCGGCTGCTTCCTGACGAAAGTAACCGTCTTCATCCTCTTCTTCATTCTCGTTCGCTGGACGGTTCCTCGCTTCCGCTACGACCAGTTGATGAACCTTGGATGGATCGTCTTCTTCGAAGCCGCCCTCATCAACGTCTTCATCGCCGCCCTCATCCTCGCTGTTCCTCACATCGGCTACCTTGCTTTCGGAGTTTGCCTTGCGATCCTTCTCGTGATCACAGGGCTTCTCTTCGCAATTGCCAAGTCCGCCATCCACGCGCCCAAGGAGGGCACTATTTAATTTCTTCATTCTTTCCCGATTCTCATGGCCACCATCAAAGTTACACGTCCCAGACTCTCGGTTGGAGAGAAGGTTTACTTCGGCTCCATCTTCAAGGGAATGATTGTCACCCTGCGCCACGCCTTCAAATCCGTCATGGGGAAATCGCGTGGTGCCGACGAACTCAACTCCTCCGGCCTCGGCATCACGATGCAGTATCCCGAGCAGAAGTGGGATGACGAGCTTCCGGAATACTACCGTGGCACGCCCGCCCTCGTCACCGACGAACTCGATCGCGAGCGTTGCGTTTCCTGCCAGCTTTGCGAATTCATCTGCCCGCCCAAGGCCATCAAAATCACGCCGGGTGAAATCCCCAGCAATGATGAATGGGCCAAGGTTGAGAAACGCCCGCAAGTATTTGATATCGACATGATCCGCTGCATCTACTGCGGCATGTGCGAGGAAGTCTGCCCCGAGCAGGCCATTTATCTCCGGCCCGACTACATCGTCACCGGCACCAGTCGCAAGGAAATGGTGCACGACAAAGATCGCCTCTACGAAATCGGCGGCAAACGGGTCGGACTCGTGAACAAATGGAATGAGCTGAAATAAGACCATGCACTCACTTCTCTTCTACCTTTTTAGTTTCCTTGCCGTTGCCGGCGGGATTCTTCTCGTCGCTTTTCGCAACCCCGTCTCAAGCGCCCTTTCGATGGTGCTTTCCTTCGTCGGACTGGCCGGATTGTTCATCGGACTGAATGCCTACTTCGTCGGCATCGTGCAAATCCTCGTCTACGCAGGCGCCATTATGGTCCTCTTTGTCTTCATCATCATGCTCCTCGACCTCAACAACGAAGAGAAGGTGAAATTCCGCTCCTCGACCGTTGTTCTCGGAATTGTCATTCCACTCTGCCTGGCCCTCCAAATCCTCGGCGTGATTCAGTCACAGGACACCAAGGAATTTCAACCCATCACGGAAGAAACTCTTGCCGCCGCCGCCGAGTCATTTCCTGAAGACAGCGCCATTCACAAAAGCCTTGCTCACGAAAAGACGCCCAAGCTTCCCGATACCAACTTGATCGGCCAACAAATCTTCACGCACTACAACTTCCCGCTGCAAGTCATCGGAGCCCTGCTCCTCGTGGCTACCATCGGGGTTGTCGTTCTCTCCAAGCGCACCGCGAAAACCCGCCCAACTGATTCCTGATCTTTTACCTCCTGGACCCATGGCTTCGCTCAACGAATTTCTTTTTGTCTCCGGTTTGCTTTTCGCAATCGGATTGGCCGGCGTGATCGTTCGCCGCAACATCATCGTCATCTTCATGTCCCTGGAATTGATGCTCGCTGCGGCCAGCCTCACTCTGGTTGCCTTCTCCCGCTACCACGTCACCGGCAACGGACTACCCGACTACAACGGCCAGGTCTTCGTCTTCTTCATCATCACCGTGGCTGCAGCCGAGGTCGCCGTTGGATTGGCGATCATCGTGGCTCTCTACCGTGCTCGACAGACTATCAATGTCGAAGATCTCAACTCGATGCGCGGCTAACTCCTTCCCCTTATTAATTTATGGAAACCCTTGCTTGGATCATCCTCGGTCTCCCGCTTCTGTCGGCAGTCACCATTCATTTGGGGCTGAAGTCATCGAGAGACCTTTCAGCCTATCTCGCAACTGGCTCGGCTTTTATCACTCTTGTGCTGGCTTTGATTATTCTTGGGCCCGAAACCGAGAATCGCGCATTCGAATGGGCAACGATCGGTGACCTTAAAATCGAGATCGGGCTCCAACTCGATTCATTCGCCAAAGGCATGATGATCGTAGTGACCGGAGTTGGTTTCCTCGTCCACCTTTTCTCTCTCGCCTACATGAGGGACGACAGCGCGAAAGAACGCTACTTCTGCGGGCTTTCGCTCTTCATGTTTTCCATGACCGGCATCGTGCTGGCTTCTAATTTCCTCATGATGTTCATGTTCTGGGAATTAGTCGGACTCAGCTCCTACCTCCTCATCGGACATTGGTATGAAAAGGACTCCGCCGCCGACGCGGCAAAGAAAGCCTTCCTCACGAACCGCATCGGTGACTTCGGATTCATGATCGGCATCCTGATGCTCTGGGGCATCACCGGAACTTACACCTTCGACGGTCTCAGCGAGTTCTTCGATGGCGCCCACCCAAAAGTTCTCGTTCCTTCAGTAACAATCCTCTCAGTTTCCATTATTCTCATCTTTATGGGAGCGATGGGTAAATCTGCGCAGGCTCCGCTTCACGTTTGGCTTCCGGATGCCATGGAAGGCCCAACTCCCGTTTCAGCTCTCATTCACGCTGCCACCATGGTCGCAGCCGGGGTATTCATGATGGCCCGTCTCTACACCTCGATCGGAGTAGACA
>JAKMEV010000072.1:0-8399 GCA_022425785.1 Akkermansiaceae bacterium
CGATTATGGCTACCCGGCCATCCCCATCGAAACCCAGGAAGGAAGGCGTCAATATGAGGCCGAACAGCTCGATCTTTATCAAAAAGGCCTCCCGCTTCGCGAAAAACTCATCGCAGCACTGAGCTCCGTGCTGATTTGAAGCGGTTTTGGGTTTCAATTTGCAGCATTTAGGATTTTGCTCGCGGCGTGATCCCAAACGTCCTCGCCGAACGATACGCCGCCGCCCAAATCCGTGACATCTGGTCTCCCGAAGGCCGCATCATCCTTGAACGCGATTTCTGGATCGCGGTCATGAAAGCCCAGCAGAACCTCGGGCTCGATATCCCGGCCGAAGCCATCGCGGCCTACGAATCAGTCAAGGACCAGGTCAACCTCGCCGCCATTGACGAACGCGAGCGGATCACCCGTCACGACGTGAAGGCCCGCATTGAGGAATTCAACGACCTCGCCGGCCATGAGCATATTCACAAAGGCATGACTTCGCGCGACCTCACCGAGAACGTGGAGCAACTTCAGGTTTACCGATCACTTGAAGTCATCCGCAATAAAACCGTCGCCGTCCTCGCCCGCATCTCCGAGCGCGCCGACCAATGGTCCGATCTCATGATTACCGCGCGCACCCACAACGTCGCGGCCCAACCCACTACCTTTGGAAAACGTCTCTCCATGTTTGGAGAAGAATTACTCAGCGCCTTCCACCATATCGAATCAATTCTCAATGCCTACCCCGTCCGCGGACTCAAGGGAGCAGTCGGCACTCAGATGGATCAGGTTTCTCTCTTCAATGGCGACACCGAAAAAGTCGCCGCGCTCGACGAACAAGTCCGCGAGCACCTCGGCCTTCCCCAGGCCTGGACCAACGTGGGACAAGTCTACCCGCGTTCACTCGACTTCCGTATTGTGAGTTCGCTTGTCGATCTTGCCTCCGGTCCTTCTTCCCTCGCCAAGACCCTCCGCCTCATGGCCGGTCACGAGACAGCCAGCGAAGGATTCGCCAAAGGTCAAACCGGCTCCTCCGCGATGCCGCACAAGATGAACTCCCGTTCCTGTGAACGCGTCAACGGTTTTCATGCCATCCTCAAAGGGCACCTCGCCATGGCGTCCAACCTCGCCGGCGACCAATGGAATGAAGGCGATGTTTCCTGCTCGGTCGTGCGCCGCGTGATGCTACCTGATGCCTTCTACGCCATCGACGGACTCTACGAAACCTTCCTGACCATTCTTGGACAGATGGATGCCTATCCCGCCGTCATCGAAAAGGAAAACGCACACTATCTCCCCTTCCTTCTCACCACGACCATCATGATGGAAGCGGTCAAAGCTGGCGTGGGACGCGAAACCGCGCACGAAGCGATCAAAGAGCACGCCGTCGCCACAGTGCACGACTTGCGCAATGGCAAGGCGCCCACCAACAATCTCCTCGAACGCCTCGAAGCCGACGAGCGACTCCCTCTCGACCAAGCGCAACTTGCCGCTATCCTCGAGCAAGGCCGCAGTAACGTTGGCCAGGCTAAAGTGCAAATCAAGCACTTCGGCAAAGCCATCCCCGATCTCTCTTCCGCTCACCCCGGAGCAGCTGATTACTCCCCTGGTTCGATTCTCTAAATCGATCTTATGAAAACATTATTCCTTACCTTCCTTCTTCCGCTTGCCCTTCTTGCTGAAGACATTACTCCTGAGAAAGCGCAGACTCTTCTGTCGATGAAGAACCCTCCGCAGGTGATCGACATTCGCACGCCCGAGGAATTTGCCAAAGGTCACATCAAGGGAGCCCAGCTGGTCAATTTTTTCGGGAGGGACTTTGAGAAAAAACTCGCCGAACTGGACCCCCAAAAAGCCTACGTGACACACTGCAAGTCAGGCGGACGCAGCGGGAAATCACTTTCAATCTGGAAGAAACTCGGCTTCACCAAGGTCTATCACCTTCACTCTGGATTCGACGGTTGGAAGGCGGCCAAACTTCCCATTGTTAAACCAAAATCTCAGGGCTAATTTCTCTGCGCATGTCGGTCAACCTGACATCCCAACCGCTACCAAAAATCAAATCCACCCCCTCATTCGTAATGTCTCAATACTCACTGAAGGGCCACGTCGCCCTCGTCACCGGAAGCAGCAAGGGCCTCGGAGCCGAAGTCGCCATGGGCCTCGCCGATGCCGGAGCCAGCGTCGTCGTCAATGCCTTCAATAACATCGCCCGCGGAGAAGAAGTTGCGGAAAAAATTATCGCCAAAGGCGGCAAGGCCATCGCAATCAAAGCGGACGTTTCAAAGGAATCCGAGGTCAAACGCCTCATCGAACAAGCGGGTAACGAACTGGGCGCTGTCGATATTATCGTTCCAAACGCCACACCGGACCAGCCGCAGAAACCGATCGAGGACTACGACGAGGAATTCTACCGCTCGATGCTTGATTTCTTCGTCATGAGCCCCCTCCTTCTCGCCCAGGCCGCACTCCCAAGCATGAAAGAAAAAGGATGGGGCCGCTTCATCAACATCACCTCCGAGGTCTATGCCCACTCGGTCCCCAACTTCTCGGCATACGTCGCAGCGAAAGGCGGACAGATCGGGTGGTCACGCAGCATGGCCAAGGAACTTGCCCCTTTTGGCATCACCGTCAACATGGTCGCGCCTGGATGGATTCCCGTCGAACGACACGAAAAAGATCCACAGGAAATGAAAGACGGCTACCTTGCTCAGATCCCGGCGGGACGCTGGGGCACACCGGCCGACGTCGCCAATGCGGTGAGATTCTTCGCACTGGAGGAATCTTCCTTCATCACCGGACAAACCCTGCACGTTAACGGCGGGGGGACGCCTTGGTAGGCTTTCCGTTTGTCGTCAGAACGTGAATTTCATGGACTCCCTTGAACTTGGGAGCCTTGAACTCCCAGACCACCTTGTGATCCTTCGTCACCTCGAAGACCTTGGGTTTGTCGTCTGCTGCCTGTCCGTAACTGCAAATGACAAAATTCCCATTTGCCAAGGCCTGACCACCGCAAGGATCGGCAAAGCGACCGGCAACCTCTTTGTTGGTAGCCTTCCAAACCACCTTGCCGCCCTGATCAAAGACCACGGTCTTATTTCCGTTGGTAAGATTGGCCATGATCTTCCCATCATCGAGCATGATCGCAGTAAACGGCCAGTTGCGTTCCTTCCTTCCGCCCAGTTCTTCCAAATCGGTCTTGATTACCCTGACCACTTTACCGTCCGGCGTATATTCCTTGATTGCAAAAGCCAAAAGGTGAGGGGCGAGATAATTTCCATTGGGCAATTTACGAGCCATTCGGGTCTGCATGTGGGCATTGTCCGTGTCCGGCTTTAGGGGACAATCCACTACGAGTTTCCCGTCGGAAGAAACCTCCAGTAATCGAGGCTTCCCGCCCAATTCCGTGATCAGGGTGTTGCCATTGGCCAACCTCTTGGCAGTACCTACTTCGCTATTCTCCTTGCTGAGCTTATAGTGGAATACCACTTTCTTATCCCGCGTGAATTCCCTCACCTCTTTTCCAAAAGCAACGAGAACATTGCCATTTGGCAGAACCTCACCATCGCGTGATCTCTGTGGAACCTCCCAAATGATTTCCGAGTCCTCGCTGACAATAGCGGTCTTGGTTCCAGTAATCAGAAAGGAATGTCGAATCCCGGACTCGCTAATTTGTTGTCCAAAAGGAGCCGAAAATACGGCGCCGACACCGAGAAGAGAAAGGAAAAATTGTTTCATCGTCAGAGGCAAGACTAGGCACACAATAGAGGTAGGACCATCTCTTATTTTTCCAAATCCCAGTCAAATCCAACTGGAACAATCGCGCAACCCTGAAGGTTCTCATTGCTCATTTCCAAAAAATCAATATTCATCACCAAAAGGACATGCACTATACCAGACGTCCGGGAATGGCTCGCGCCATCAGAATATCCAGCCTCTTCCTAATCCTCAACCGCTTCGCCGCCCTGGCTTTGTTGGGTGGGATCGGATACGCTTGGTATGAGCGCACGGAGCAATCTTACTGGGTCCCCCTCACGACAGGCCTCGTCTGTATCTTCACGTGGATCGTCTGTGCATTCTGGTCCGCCCGCTGCCGCTGCCAGCTTTGCATGGCCCCGCTACTTTCCCGCGCCAAGTGCAACGAGCATTACAATGCTAAGAAATTATTCTGGAGTTACCGAACCCGCCTTGCCGCAACCGCTCTGATCATCGGCCGATTCCGTTGTTATTTTTGCGGAGAGGAGTTCAACTTGGAACAACCGCCGGAAAAACCTGACCAGGGACCGGTCAAAGACCGTCATGTCACAACAATCCGCCAAAGCGGTTCCCTTCCCAAAAAACATTAGGAGGGGTCTCCTTCAACTCAGGCATCCAGCCTCATCGCCGCTTTCTGGGCGGCCGATCCCCCCCCCTCCTTCGGACTGTCCTTCTCCGAGGTGAGGCGCATTCCGACCGGTTTCGAGACCCCGAACTCTTCCATCGTTACACCATACATGACATCGGCACGCTCCATGGTGCGCTTGGAGTGCGTCACGATGATGAATTGACTTTGATCGATGAAGGCATCGAGCACTTTCAGGAAGCGCCCAATGTTCGATTCATCAAGCGGCGCATCCAACTCATCGAGAACACAGAACGGACTTGGTTTGACCATATAAATCGAGAAGAGCAGCGCAACTGCCGTCATCGAACGCTCACCACCGGACATCAAAGTGATTGACTGCAGCTTCTTACCCGGAGGTTTCGCAATCACCTCGATACCGCACTCAAGCGGGTCATCCTCATCCTGAAGAATAAGATCTGCCGTCGCCTTGTCACCGAAGAGACGTTTGAACATTCCTTTGAAGTTCTTGGCAACGGCCTTGAAGGTCTCGGCGAAGAGGCGCTCGGACTCAATGTTAATTCGTTCAATGATCTCCAGAAGCTTGGCTTTGGAATTCACCAAATCGTCGTGCTGATTCTTGGTAAAAGTGTGGCGCTCCTCAAGCTCGTCAAATTCTTCAATGGCATCGAGATTCACGGGGCCCATTGAGTCGAGACGGCGTTTCAGGTCAGCCACGACGGCCTCTACAAAGTCCCAATCGGGACCTTCTTCGGGAAGCGCCGCTTTAATAACTTCTTCAACGGGCTCTGCGACCACCTCTTCCTCAACTGCTTCATTTTCTTCGCCCTGGGATTCCTCGCCAGACTCAGCATTTTCGACAACCGACTTGCGGCGCCTTCCTTTTTTCTCAGCTTCCTTGCGCTCGTTGATACAGGCAATCAAGGCGTGGCTGTCAGGACGGAAGATCGTAAGATCGACCTGGTGACGCTCCATCGTTGACTCGAGAAGATTCTCCATCCGAAGATCCAGCTTGGTCGCCGACACTTCCTCTTTGCTGATCTGATTAACCACCTTGGACTGGCGATTGCGAATTTCAGAGAAGGCGGCTTCCGCAGCCTCAATACCACGAGCCAACTCCTTCCGTTGCTCGTCTGACTGACCAAGTTCGCCAGTCAATTTCTCAACCTCGACCTTGTAGCCTTCCATCTCCTGACGGAGCCCGATATTTTCCTCATCTCCTTTGCCGATCCGTTCCTTGGCCGCTGCGATTTCGTGCTTCCGGCGCGAGTTTAACTCAGCCAATTCACGAATCCGGCGACTCATGGGATCCTGCTCTTTGGCGGCGGAATCACGGGCCTGACGTTCCACGGCCAAAGCGGTTCGCGCCTCGTTTAATTGTTCGGAAGCCTCTTTCTCACTCTTGATCGATGCTTCGAGTCGGGACTGCAGGTTCCGGCTGTCGTCTTCCAGAGCCGTGAGACGTTCCCGCGCCCGAGCCAATTCATTTTCCAAGGCCGAACGACTATCAGTAGCAGTCTTTTCGCGGCCTTCGAGTTCCTCACGCTCCCACTGGTTGTTCCCAACTTTCGAGTCAATACTGTCCGCTTCGCGCTTCGCCAGTTTGAGCTGCCCGTTGAAGGTGGACTCTTCAACGCGATGACGCTGCAGACGATCTTTCGCCTGCTCCAACTCTTCGCGCAGTTCCTTGGTTCGTTCCTCGGCTGTGAGAATTTCCCGCTGGGCGGTTTCCTCTGCCTTGGCCAGTTCCCCCACCTCGGCGGAGAGAACATTGATCTCGTTGTTTCGCTTGAGAACAGAATTGTCCCTCCCTCCGCTACTACCTCCTCGAATTACTCCCTCGGGCGTCAAAATTTCACCGCTCTTGGTCACAAAGGTCAGCTCGGGGTATCCGGAGCGAAGCTTCAATGCGGCCGCGCGGTCCGGCACAATGAGCACTTCACTGAGAAGTTTTTCCATTAAACCAACAAACTTGGCGTCCACTTTGACCACATCCAGAGCCCATGCTGACGCTCCTTCGGGAAGAGCTTCGATTTGTGTGCCTTTGGAGGCTGGCAGGAAGCTCTCGGGAATGATCGAGGCCATTCCCTTTTTCCCTTCGAGCAAACGCTCGACGATCACATCAGCGAGCTCCTCATCGCGCACGATGACAGCCTGTAAATAACGATCGAGCGCGGATTCCACAGCAACCGCGTATTCGTCAGGAGCCTTGAGTTGCGCACCCAGCAGGCCTTTCAAACCAGGCTTAATCAAATCTGGATCATTCAGTCCCTTGAGAACAGCCTGGGTTCCTTTTTTAAGCCCCTCACCACTGGCAACCAACTGCTTCAATACCTCCAGGCGGGAGGATTTTTGGGCCAAAGTCCGGTGTGCTTCCGCTGCCGTTTTTCGGGCGACATCTAGTGAGGCTCGTACTTCTTCAAATTCTCTCTTCGTCTTCTCAAGTACTTCCTCAAGACCAGGCAGGGCCTTCTGGTGTTCCTCGAGAAGTTTCACGAACTGATCACGCTCGGCAACTGCCTTGGTCTGTTCGCCACGAAAACGCTCGGACTCTTCAACGAGCTGCTTCATGCGATCTTTGTTGCCTTCCATTTGGCTCAAGGCGCTTTCGATCTTAGCCTGGGCCGAGGCGATAATATTCTGGGTTGCGTTGGCTTCCGCCCGGGCACGACGAAGTTGATTTTCGACCTCATGTCGTTCTTTGGCGAGTGACCCGGAAGCCTGGCGCCGTTCTTCAGCTTGCGCTTCTTTTTCCGCAATGCGCTTTTCCAACTCTTCAAGAGCAGCCTGACTTTGTTGCAAGGTCTCCTGCTGCTCGATGAGATTGGAGTCGGTCTCGTTGATTTCATTTTCATTCTGCTCAAGACGCTCGCCAAGTTCCCCTTTTCGCTCCTCGTTGAAAGCAATACGGTTTTTCGCCACGGCGATGGCATTCTTCTTATCAGAAAGGCGCTGTCGCAATCCGGAAAGTTCGGCATCGAGAGCCTGCGCCTTGTCGCGAGCGTTGACCACCGAGGCTTCGTGTTGCGGCATCTCGACCTCAATGACATCGCGCTGCTTTTCCAAGGAATTCAGTGAAACGGTCAATTCCTCACGCTCTCCGGTGAGTTTTTCATAAAGTCGATGACTCAGATGGGTATCAAGAACCCTAACATCTTTCGCAAGAGCCTGGTAACGGCGAGCCTTGGAAACCTGACGCTTCAGGGAATTGATCCGGCGATTCTGTTCGGCAAGAACATCAGAAACCCGAAGCAAGTTACCTTCGGTGTATTCCAATTTCCGCAAGGCCTCCTTCTTCTCCTTCTTCGACTTGGTAATTCCAGCCGCTTCCTCGAAAACCTGACGACGATCCTCCGGGCGTGCCGAAAGCAACATATCGATCTTCCCCTGCTCCATAATGGAATACGACGAACGACCAATACCGGTATCCATAAACAACTCTCCGATGTCGCGAAGGCGGCAGCGGGTTCCGTTAATCAAATACTCAGATTTGCCATCTCGATAGACCCGGCGGGTCACGGAGACTTCATTAAATTCTGTTTTCAGTGCCTGCTCGCAATCGGCCAGGGTCAGCGTGACTTCCGCCATCCCGTGCGCTTTCCGCTTATCTGCTCCATTAAAAATAACGTCTGCCATCTCACCTCCACGGAGCGCTTTGGCCGAAGTCTCACCCAGGACCCAACGAACCGCATCAACGACATTGGACTTACCACAGCCATTTGGACCCACAATCCCGGTCACTCCTTGGGAGAATTCAAAGATCGTCTTGTCGGCAAATGACTTAAAGCCGTGGAGGGAGAGGGATTTTAAATACATGATCGTCTTCGCTGAAAAATTGCCCGGAGATAGCTACCCCAAGGAACTCAAACACGTTACGACGATGATGGAGGCCCGACAAGGGATCACGCATTAAAATACAACATATTGCGCTATTTTTGAAAAACAGCACAAGATGGTGTGCTTCCCATTATTTAGGAAAAGTGAAATGAATCGCAAATCCTCAGCCCTTGAAAGCATGAGCTGGAAGCCCTTTAACTCCCAACCCCTTGATCACAAACAAGCGCCCGGCATGCTC
>JAKMEV010000091.1:0-7032 GCA_022425785.1 Akkermansiaceae bacterium
AAAAATAACGCGGCCTGCGGCCTCCTTGATAATCTCTTTTTTGATCCAACCGATTTCGGTCTCGAAGAGATCACTCAGGGAACCAAAACTCTCATGGGTGAAGAGCAGAAATCCTTGCGGAACACGAACCTGCCCGAAGCGCCCCCCGATCGCGAGGATGTTCAAGAAGGCCCCGCCGTCTTTGTGAATATAATTGGTGAAGGTTCCGTCTTCCTTTTTCTTTCGCTCCACCCTGATGAACATCGATACGGTATGCGGACGACCGGCGACTTCACGCTCGATGATAATCTCGGCGCGGCCACCTTCGGTTTCTTCAAAGCGCACCCAAACTCCTTTGAGTTTCACATGATCAGCGAGCTGACCTTCCTGCCGGGCCTTGATGTTATTCGCCAGCCAGGTGTTCATCTGACGTTCCGAGATTTCGACAGACTGTCGAAGCTTGGCCGCCATCCCAATCATAATCGAGACATCGGAAGGGCGGGGCTCGCGATCCGTCTCATCATAGCCATCAATATCCGAGAGATCCTGCCCCTGGAAACTTCCATAGACACCGTATCCGAGACCAGCCACGAGAAGGACCGAAGAGAGAATGAAGAGTTTCTTCATAAACGAGGGTCGCCCATCCCCCGCGCCTTGACAAGCTCACATCACGATTGAAGCCGCAAGCAGTTCAAAAAACCCGGACCCGGGTTCAAGTCGCTACGCTCAGGCCTTCTTCTCAGGCTTGGGATCAGCCTTGGGCCTGCTGTTTTCTGCCTCCTTCTTTTCGCCGGACTTGTAGGAATCAGAGCGATAATCGGTCTGATAAAAGCCGGTTCCTTTAAAAATAAGACCCGCCCCGGTGCCCAGAAGACGTTTTACTGATCCGTCGCAATCCTCTAGCGGGCAATCGGTCAGCTTGTCATCATTCATGCTCTGAAAGACTTCAAAGACATGATCGCACTTCTGGCACTTGTAATCGTAATTGGGCATGGCTCGGTGAATTACGCCTCTTCCGGGGCAAAGTTTTCCAATTCCCAGCCCGAAATCCCGACTTCATCGGCGAGCTCTTTCATTTCGGCCAATTCCGCCTGCGAGAAAAGCAAGCCGCCGGCTTTCTCGGTGCGCTGACGGAAGCCCGCTTCGATCTGCCCGGGAAGAAGGCACTTTTCGTTCCCGTGCCCGAGAATGTCATCAATGACGGACTTCATATTGGATGACTGAGTACCACCTCCCACAAATGATCCGCTGGACCACGCATCTGGGTGAATGACCTGAAAGTAGAAACAAGACGTGGTCTTCGCTCCTTCACGGCCACGTTCGGTTGGAATGCTGCCCCCAATAAATCCGCCGACCAATTCGTTGATCAAGGCCATACCGTAGCCCTTATGCGCACCGAAGGGCAGAAGCGAGGCCACCTTGTTTGGGTCACGGGTTTCATTTCCGTCGGCGTCAACCGCCGCGCCCGGAGGGAGTTCTTTTCCTTCGCGCTTGAGCTGCTGCACTCGGCCCATCGCAACAGTGGAGGTAGCCCAGTCGATAACGATTGGAAATCCATTGGCGACCTGCGTTGGGAATCCCCACGAGTGAGGATTGGTGCCGAGAGTAGGGTGTTTCCCGAAGAAAGGAACCACTTCAGCAAGAGTCGAGGTGCAGTTGGTATAAGCAATGTAGCCGCGCTCTGCAGCCTTCATGACATAACCGCCACCCCAGAGGTAGTGGAAAGCGTTATCGATGGAGACCTGGCCAACGCCGTATTCGTCTGCCATTTCAATACAGCGATCAATCGCCGCCACCGCCACGGCCTGGCCGAGCTTCTTGTTAGCATTCCAAACTTCGCTCGCCTTGAAGCGATCGTTGACAACTTCGACCTGCGCTCCGGGAACACATCCGCCGGTCGCGGAACCAAAGAGGTGATCAAGGTGCAGGGCCTTCAAGGCATTGTGAGTGCGGATCCCGTGACGGGTCGCATCCTGACAAACTCCGGCCGCTACGGCTGATTCGTCAGCATCATAGCCTCGGGCTTCATAGGCCGCCTGGACCAGGACATCGTGCTTATCGGCAGAGACTACGTGAAATTCGCTCATCGGTTTGAAATCTGATTGGGCGCAGAGACTGAATTCTGTCCCACAAATGGCAAGCCGGAAGCGCTCCGTAGCGCAATCTTCCTTATTTTTTCCCGACGCGGTATACGTGTGACTTGGAACGCAGGTAGATCGAACTCCCGTCGAGCGCCGGAGAGGCCATAAAGCCATCTTCAAATTCATTCGTCGCCACGATCTCCAACTCCGGTCCCGGCTTCACCACGACGACTTTTCCTTCCTCGCTCGGGAAATACAATCGTCCATCGGCATACACACCCGAACCCGAAAACTTGGCCTTTAGGCTGATATACTTCTCAATCTCACCGCTCTTGGCATCGATCCGACTCAGGATTCCCGTCTCGTTCGTAACATAGATTTTCCCGTCCACAATTAGCGGCGAGGAACGATTAGGCATACGCTTAAAAATATCCCACTCGATGTGGCTCTTGGTGACATCACCCTGCAACTTTTCATCGAGACGGACGCCCAAAAGATGCGCCTTCCCGAAGCCGGTGTTAATAATCGCCATCTCATTCCCGATAAAGGCGGGCGTCGCGGCATTCGAAAATCCTTTGTAGGTAAGCTTCCACAATTCCTTGCCGCTATCCGCATTATAGCCGTAGCAAGCCTTCGCTCCCGGGCTCACCAATTGCACAACACCATTCACGGTCACAAAGTTTGGCGTGGTATAAGCCTTCCTAAAATCACCATCGCCACGAATCTTACCGCCTTCTTCAACGTCGCCAAAATCAGTGGTGCGATCGGTCTTCCAGACGGTCTTGCCCGTCCTCTTATTCAAGGCCACGAGATACTGCACATCGACTCCGTCCATCGAAAGAATGAGCGTCTCTTTATAAAGAACCACCGAAGAACCCGGCCCACGAAAATGTTGGCACGGCAAATCCTTACGCTCCCAGATTTCCTTCCCGGTCTTACGGTCCAGCGCGGTCGTTCCGTAGCTCCCGAAGTGAATGTATACCCGCTCCTCATCAATCGTCGGCGAACATGAACCGTAGCCATTCACCTTATTACTGAGAGGTTCCGGCTCCTTATTTTCAAAAAGGAGAATGTCATAAATTTTCTTCCCGGTTTCCTTGTCGAGACACACCGCGGACATCTTCTTTCCGTCCTCGGTGGCATTGGTCACCCAAACCTGACCGCCGAGCACCACCGGAGTCGACCAGGCGCGGCCTGTTACGGGCGTTTTCCAAACAACATTCTTCCCCTCTCCAAATTCCGTGAGAAATCCATGAGGCTTTCCATCCTCCCGAACCGGGTAAATCCCGTCGTTCGTTGGCCCGCGAAATTGTCGCCATTCAGCCAAAGCCGGAGAAACCAGCCCCGCCAGAAGCCCAAGAATCATCACTCGTTTCTGCATTCCTAAAATCCTGTCAGCATCAGCCACTCCTTCAAGAAGGAACTTCACGCCGCAATTGTTCAAGAAATCCCCGCAAAAAGTCCGTCCGCTCTGTTGCCAGAGCCCGACCCGCCGTTGTCTTCATGGTATTCTCCAGCTTGAGCAGCTTGCGATAAAAGTGATCCACAGCGAACTTTGTATCCTCAGGCTCCCGCGACTCGCAAAAAGGATCCACCCGGCTCATCAGCTCCGACCCCATATATCCCCCCAACATCAGGCAACGGCTCAAGCCCACCGCACCGAGAGCATCCAACCGGTCCGCATCCTGCAGCACTGCTGCTTCCATGGTTCGCGTCTCAATTCCCGCCGAGAAGCTATGAGCCTCGATCGCATGATGAATCGCCTCGAAATACTCCGCCGGATAACCCACCTCCTCTAAATACTCCACCGCACGATCAGCCGCCATGACCGAGGCTTTCGAGCGATTCGGCGAATCTTTCGCCACATGGACGCAGTCATGCAACCACGCAGCAGGAAGCAAAACCTCCAGCCCGAGACCTTCCTCCATAGCCAAATGACGGGTGTTCAAGACAACCCGCTCGATATGCTGTAAGTCATGTGCGGGATCGCCTTCCTGCTGCACCGACAACCAATCCCGGAACTGCGAACTCCATTTTTCTTCCTCTTTCATCTCTTCATTCGAAAGGCTGACAGCCTCACGCGAGTAACTTTCAACTCTATCGAATAACATGAAAGCACTTCTACCACTTCTTTTCCTCACCCTGCCGCTCGCGGCCGACCATCACAAAGCCAACGAACTGACTGCCGCCGAGAAAAAAGCTGGCTGGACTCTCCTATTCGACGGCAAAACAATGGAGCATTTCCGTAACTACAAAAAGGAAGGCATCAAAGACGCCTGGGTCGTCAAAGACGGCGCCTTCACCCTCCTCAAAAAAGGTGGCGGCGACATCATCACCAAAAAGCAATACGGGGCCTTTGAATTCACCGCCGATTACAAGATCACGCCCGGCGGCAATTCCGGTCTCATGTATCACGTTCAGGAAAGCGAAAGCACACCTTGGCGCACCGGGCCGGAAATCCAGATTCTCGACAACCCCAAGGGCAAGGATCCTCAAAAAGCCGGTTGGCTTTACCAGCTCTATCGTCCGGCCGAAGGTGTCGATGCCACCAAGCCCGCCGGTAAGTGGAACACCATCCGCATTCTCATCACGCCCGAAAAATGCGTCCACTGGATGAACGGCACCAAGTATGTCGAATACGTGAAGGGCTCAGAAGACTGGGACAAGAAGGTCGCCGCTTCCAAATTCAGCAAGTTCAAGGACTTCGGCAAGGCCACCAAAGGCCACATCTGCCTGCAGGACCACGGCAACGAGGTGTCCTACCGCAACGTGAAAATCCGCGAGGTCAAGTAACTCTTCCCCCTCATTTCCCCCGTGCTGGTTTTCTCCTTACCGGCACGGGGTTTTTATTGCCCCGACATCCAGAACCGACCCACTCTACTGCAACCTCAACACCGACCACGCTCTCCGTTCCGCGACTAAAAATCGCCTCCGTCGAACTCGGCAAGTGGGAACTCGACACCTCTCCGGGTGCCTGACTGTCCGGGCAAACGAAGTTTACTGGTCCTCGCGACTGGAGGTTCTGAAGAACCACCCTCCTTGCCTCACCGCGTGTGAGGACAACCCGTCAAGCCTTACTCTTTGAACCAAGGTTGACGGGCTTCTTTGGCAATCTGGGCATCTAACTCAAGCATTCTCGCTTTCAACTTAGCAACCACTTCAGGCTTCGACTCAGCGAGGTTATTTTTCTCCCCAAGATCCGCCTCGAGATCAAAGAGCATCACCTCAGCCTTCGCCTTGGGATTTCTCTTTTTGTTTCGAGGCCCCTTCACGAGCAGCTTATGCTTCCCTTGACGCAATCCCTCAATGTCCCCTCGCGAGGTATAATAGACAAATTCACTACGTGGAGTTTTGTCATCCGTGGTAAGTAATTTTGAAATATCGAGACCGTCGATTTTCTTATCAGAAGGAAGCGGAGTCTTGGTCAGGCTGGCGATCGTGGGAAGCAAATCAATCGTTCCGCAAAGCTGATTACAAGTCGTGCCAGACGGAATCCTCCCCGGAGCCCACATCACACAAGGCACACGCTGACCGCCTTCGAAAGTCGACCCCTTACCATCACGCAGAGGTCCGGCTGAACCACCATGATGTTTAAATGGAAGCCACGGCCCGTTATCGGTCGTGAAAATGAGGTAGGTATTATCCGAGAGCTTCAACTCACGAAGAAGATCGGCAATGCGACCCACTTCCGCATCGATATGCTCGATGACATTCGTGTAGGCATTGAGAGGATCGGCATCACGCACATCTTCCGGAACATAAAGTGGGATGTGTGGCATGGAGTGTGGCAGGTAGACAAAGAAGGGCTTATCAGCCTTGGCATTGGTCTTGATGAACTCAATCGACTTATCGGTATAACGTCGAGTCACCGTCCGCTGGTCCACCGGGATCTCGACGATTTTCTCATTCTCCATCAGCGGAGTTTTCCACTTGGTGAGCGTTGATTCAGGATCTTTCCAAAGCGCATCCATGCCAGCCCATCCGCCCTTCGGCTTCCCTTTATTGTCGGGATGGTTCATGTCATTGGAATAGGGAATCCCGAAATAAGTATCGAAGCCATTGCTCTGCGGCAGAGTCTCGGGATGGTGCCCCAGATGCCATTTCCCAAAGCAAGCAGTCGCGTATCCTTGTCCTTTGAGATGATCCGCAATGGTGTGCTCGGTCGGGTTCAGTCCCTTTGTCGAAGAAGGAAACAAGACATGCTGATGCATTCCAATTCTCTTGGGATAACAACCGGTCAGCAAAGCCGCCCGTGACGGCGTGCACACCGGCGAGGCCACCATGAAATTGGTAAAGCGACGTCCTTCCTTGGCCAAACGATCGATGTGAGGAGTCTTGATTTTCGTGGAACCAAAGCAGCCCAGATCTCCATAGCCCTGATCATCGGTAAAGATGATGATGAAGTTTGGTTTGTCAGCGGATTTGGCCACCAAGGACAGTGCGGCGAGAATAATGACGGGAACAATTTTCATAGCGGAAAGTAACAAACGTTGTGAATGAGGTCGATATTGCAGGAGAGAAAGAATCTATAAATCAAAACGCTTCATTACCTCGTCTGCCAGAGCCTCGGGCGGCTGGGAGATATCAAGCGTGAACGCTCCCTCGGGGGCCTCAAGAGTCTCCAATTGCGACTGCAGCAATCCCGGGGGCATATAATGATCAGCTCGCAAAGCCAATCTCTCGGCCAATAATGCCGGCGAACCAGAAAGAAAGACAAACTCAGCCCCGGCCAAAACGTCGCGATATTTTTTCTTCAATGCCGAGCAAGCGATAAAGGTCACGCCTGTCGTGCCCGTGATTAATTCGGCCAAACTTTTCAGCCAAACCTCGCGGTCCTGATCATCGAGAGGGACTCCAGAGGCCATCTTTGCGACATTTTTCGGAGGATGAAAATCATCCCCGTCGTGAAAAGTCCCACCCGTCTTCTCAGCGAGCAGCCCGCCAACGGTGGATTTCCCCGAACCGCTGACAC
>JAKMEV010000097.1:0-4108 GCA_022425785.1 Akkermansiaceae bacterium
TGTTAAGGTCCTCTATCCACTCCCGGGCGTGATCGTTATCAGAATCGAGGGAAACGACCTTTTCGTAACAGACCTTGGCTTCTTGATATCGTTTCTGGGCCACAAGATATCCTGCCAAATTCCCGTAGGCTTCATCAAGAACTTCTCCACCGACCGCGATGGCTTCCCGGATGAGATACTCGGCCCGCGCCACTTCACCTTGCTGGAAGGCTGCCTGTGCAGCAAAAACGAGGTACTCGCCCTCATTACTATCGATCTTATTGGCTTCGCGATAATCTTTCTCTGCCTCGGCGTAATTTCCGCGATGAGACTGCAAATCCCCCCGTTGGGAAAGGAATGCCGCACTCAAGTCCTCGGGAATCTCTTCCTCGATTCGCGCCAAAGTTGCCTCGGCATGATTGAGATCTCCGAGATCAACCAAATTTGCAACATACATCAGGGTCGCGGCATAATTTTCATCAGCCTCATCTTTCACTAGGATCTTCTCGTAAAGGTGACGTGCCGTAGCGAGTTGATCCAACTCCTCGGCATCCTCAAGAAGTTCCAATAAATCATTGATGGAAGACATAATGAAATTCTACTCCCACTCGATGCTCGCTGGTGGCTTGGTCGAAATATCGTAAAGGACGCGATTAATTCCGCTCACCTCATTCAAAATATCCTGACTGGCCTCGCGAAGGAGTTGCGCAGGCAGATCAACCCACTCCGCGGTCATTGCGTCTTCACTGATCACCGCACGCAGATTAGTGGCCCATTCATAGCTCCGCTCATCGCCTTTCACACCAACTGTTTTGACGGGGACCAGGCCGGCATAGGCCTGCCAAACCTTATCATACCAGCCATGCTCCTTGAGTTTTCCGATAAAAATGGCGTCACAATCGCGAATAATATTGAGACGATGACGATCAACCGCCCCTGGACAACGCACCGCAAGTCCCGGTCCAGGGAAAGGATGGCGATTGAGAATATCCTTTTCAATCCCCAAAGAGGCACCCAATTCTCGAACCTCATCCTTGAAGAGTTCCGCTAATGGTTCCAGCACTTTCCCCTGCTCCTGCAATTCGAGAATCTTGGGAACCCGGTTGTGGTGAGTCTTGATCACGGAAGCTTTCGACTTGGCATTGGAGGCACTTTCGATGACATCGGGATATAATGTTCCCTGCGCCAACATCTCGGCATCGCCAACCGCATCCCAAAATACGTCGATAAACATGTTTCCGATGATCTTGCGCTTTTCCTCCGGATCGTCCCTGCCAGCAAGGGCATCAAGAAAACGATCAGTGGCATCAACCGTTTCGATGTCCACTTTCATTCGTTTGAAGTTCGCCTGAACTTCGACTGCCTCATTTTTTCGAAGAAGACCATTGTCGACAAAGATGGCGCGCGTATTGACTCCGGCCTCTTTGAGCAGAACGGCCAACACCGTGCTATCAACACCCCCGCTCACTCCGCAAACCACCTGCCGCTCGCCCACGACTTCACGAATCCCTTCGATCATCTCGCGTTTGAAATCTTCGATATGGAATGGCTGCAGCTTTTCCGCCTGATTAAGGAAGTTGTTGAGTATCTTGTTGCCCTCGTGGCTGTGGGTCACCTCGGGGTGAAACTGAATTCCGAAAAAGCCACCCGGCCACTTCAAACTAACCGGTGTACCGTGTTGATTGGATGCAATCACTTCCACATCGTCGTGAAGATCCTGCACGGTATCAGAGTGACTCATCCAGACCTGCGATTCGGCAGACACGTCGGCATACAAATCCTCGTGCGTGGTGGGAACTAGCATTGCAGGACCATACTCCCGCTTGTTGCTCGCCTTCACCGAACCACCAAACTTGATGTTGAGCAGCTGCATTCCGTAGCACACTCCAAGAACAGGAACGCCGTAGGATTTAAGTTTCTCAAAATCAATATCCGGAGCATCCGGTTCACTAGTACTTTTTGGTCCACCCGAGAGAATAATCGCTCCGGGCGTTCCGATTTCAGAAATATCTTCCGGCGAATAAAGTTTGGCAAAGTATCCGAGTTCACGCACCCGTCGCACAATGAGCTGGGTGTATTGCGAACCGAAATCGAGAACCGCGACGTGTTGATTTTCTTCCATGATTAGCTGGCAGGCTGGTAGTTGGTAGGCTCCTCGGTAATGGTGACGTCATGCGCGTGACTCTCACGAAGTCCGCCTGCCGTGATTCTAACGAACTCCGCCTTCTTCCGAAGTTCGGTGAGATTGCGGGCTCCGACGTAGCCCATTCCCGAACGAAGACCGCCCATTAGTTGAAACACGACGTCCGCCAATGGACCTTTGTAAGGAACGCGTCCCTCAACACCTTCCGCGACAAGTTTGCCACTGGAATTCTGGCCGTAACGATCTCCCGCTCCTTTGCGCATTGCCCCGATTGAGCCCATGCCACGGTAGGTCTTAAAGCGACGCCCTTGCGAATGCACTGTCTGTCCGGGACTTTCGCGGGTTCCTGCGAGAAGCGACCCCAGCATTACCAGATCAGCTCCGGCAGCGAGAGCTTTCGTAATATCACCTGAGTATCGAATTCCACCATCCGCGATTACTTTGACCCCTAACTCGTGGGCGGTATCTGCAACATTTTGCACTGCGGTAAATTGAGGCATCCCCACTCCTGAGATCACACGGGTCGTGCAAATCGAACCGGGTCCAACACCGACCTTCAAACAATTCGCTCCCGCGCTGATAAGATCCTTCGCTCCCTGCGAGGTGACAACATTACCAGCAACGACGGGAATATTTCCCAAGCCGCGGAGAGCAGCAATTACTTCCATCACCCGCGAGGTGTGTCCGGTCGCGGCATCGATGAAAAGCGCGTCAGCTCCGGCATCGATGAGAGCTTTTGCCCGTTCTAAAAATTCTGGTCCTGGTCCCACGGCGGCACCGCAACGGAGCTGTCCATTGGGATCCTTGGCGGCATTAGTAAAAGTAATTCGCTTTTCAATATCAGCGCCGGTGATCAACCCGCCGAGCGTGCCATCGGCATTAATAAGAGGAAGTTTCTCAATACGATTTTCATAAAGAATGACCCGAGCCTTGTGTTGATCCATCCCAACCGGAGCGGTCACTAACTTCTCAATGGAAGTCATGACATCTTCCACTAAGGCCGTCTCGCTCGGAACATGACGAAGGTCGCGACCGGTCACCATTCCTTCCAGCTTGTCATTTTCATCAACAACCGGAAATCCTGAGAAACCCTCGCGCTCCATAATTTCTCGAACTTGCGCCACCGTAAACTTGCGAGAAACCGTAAGCGGTTGTTGAATCACGGCATTTTCAGATCGTTTTACTTTCGCAACCATCGAGGCCTGCTCATCGATCGGGCAGGCCCGGTGGATCACCGCAATACCGCCCTCACGAGCCAAGGCCATCGCGAGCTCGGTTTCCGAGACTGTATCCATCGCCGCAGAGACCACGGGGATATTGAGAGGAATTCCGTCACACAGGTCGGTTCGAACATCAGATTCCGAAGGAAGCAATTCGCTCAAACCGGGCGTCAACAAAACGTCGTCAAAAGAAAGGGCCAAAGAAGGTTCCGCCATGAGCGATACAAGGGAAATGGAGATCCGAAAGCAAGCGCGATTCCCTCAGATTTGTGAAATTCTGCAATTCTCATTGTGAATAAGCCCAAGAACTGCCCGATCATCGAAAAATCGCTTCTTTTTTGTAACCTTCGCGTCTCCAGACTCCTAACAAGCTTGAATGCTCCACCTAAGGTCGTAATTCTCTCTCCACGGTTCCTTTACCCATAGTTTTAAGATGAACGTCCATTCGCACCTCCTTCGTCGCTTTCTCTCTTCTTTCATTCTCTTTTTTGCCCTGCTCTTTTCAGCGGAGGCTCAGACGCAACCACCTTCCTTCTCTCTGAGTATATCGTCCGAGACAGTTGGCCTCGGAAGTTGCGCTGAGCTCACTTTTGAAATCCAGAACAATAGCGCGATCGCGGCTAATAATCTCGATTTCACACTCAACTTACCCGACGGAGTGGCTCTAACTGATCCAGCCATTGCCACCAGCAATTGCGGCGGAACATTCAGTGCGGCCGATGGAGGAAATACAATTTCCCTCGCCGGAGGAACCGTAGCTCCCAAT
>JAKMEV010000106.1:0-2933 GCA_022425785.1 Akkermansiaceae bacterium
ATTGAGACCAACGTTGGTTTTGAGTTGTTTGAAGATGAGGGCTTCGATGTCCCGGTTGTAGCTATTGTCGAAAATCTCGCTTAAACCAGCGAGGGAGCCCTCGGTCTCAACATAGCCAGCGAGAATATTCGCGGTGTCGACCATCGATTCCTCGGTGGCCTGTAGGGTTTGAAATTCGAGATCCTGAAGGAGATAGTCGATGAGACGAAAGAACCCCAGCCCAAGAATCAGGACGATGAAGAAAAGAGTGACCCGGGTAAGACGCATCTAAAGAACGAGAGCGTAGCCGAGGCCGCGTCGGGTTTGAATTGTTTCCGCGGCATCTTTGGAGTGCTGGCGAAGTTTTGCGCGGAGGGACTTGATGTGGGCGTCGATTGTGCGGTCCATGGCAGAGCCGGGATCGTCCCAGGCTTTTTCGAGCAGCTGGTCACGGGTAAAGACGCGGCCGGGTTTCTCGAGGAAAGTGGCAAGGAGCTTGTATTCGTGCGCGGTGAGGTCGAGGAGATTACCGCAGCAGGTAATACTCATTGTGTCGGTGGCATGATGGAGGAGAGCGGTGGGTGCTTTGGGCGCATCAGGCCTGCCGCGTCGGAGAATAGCGCGGATGCGGGCCACGACGGCGCGGGGTGAGAAGGGTTTGCTGACATAATCATCGGCCCCAAGTTCGAGTCCCAGGATTTGGTCGATCTCGGAATCGCGCGCGGTGAGAAAGAGAATGGGGACGTTGGAAACCTCGCGAATTCTTCGACAGAGATCGAGGCCGGTGTAGTCGGGCAGGCCAATGTCGAGGACGGCGAAGTCGGGATCGTGGCTTTGAAAATGTTCCAGCCCGTCGCCAGCAGTGCTGACATGGGTGACCTCGAACTTCTCGGTTTCGAGGGCGTAAATCAGGGTGTCCGCGATGGCGGATTCATCTTCGACGACAAGAATTGAAAGCATGGTATGAGTGATTAACCGAGATCATAGGCATCCAGATCTGCGGTGACGATGACATCTTCCGGGGTTGGCGTGGCACTGAGGATTTTGTTGAGATGACGGGAGAGGGCGCGAGCGTTGGGGCCGCGGAGGAGAAGTTGGAAACGGAACTGGGAGTGGGATTTGGTGAGGGGCGATGGGATGGGGTCTCCCAGGGTGATACCGTCGGGGAGATTCTCGGCGAGTTTCCGATGAAGAGTTTGTAGAGTGAACTCAGCGCGTCGCTCATGACTGGACCGGGCGAGAAGAAGAGCGAGGTGGGTGAAGGGCGGATAGCCAAATTGTCGGCGCATCTCGAGTTCCTGATCGACGAAGCCTTCAAAGTCATGGTGTCGGGCGAATTGGATGGAAGGGGAGTGAGGTGTAGCCGTCTGAATGATGACTTCACCGGCCATTGCTCCCCGCCCGGCGCGCCCGGCGACCTGGGTGAGGAGTTGGAAGGTGCGTTCTCCAGCCCGGAAGTCGGGAGCGTAGAGTGAGAGGTCGGCATTGAGGACGCCAACGAGGGTGACATTTGGGAAGTCCAATCCTTTGGCAATCATTTGGGTGCCGAGGAGGATGTTGATTTTCTTGGCTCGAAAATCGCGAAGAGTGTCGCGGAGCGCGTTTTTTCGTCGCGTGGTGTCGGTGTCGAGTCGGGCGACTTTGGCGGAGGGGAAGACTTTACGGATGATGGTTTCGGCCTTTTCTGTTCCGTAACCTTGAAAGCGAATAGCTGGATCGTGGCATTCCGGGCAGAGTTTTGGGACGATGGCCTGATGGCCGCAGATGTGGCAGACGAGGCGCTCGTCTGCGCGGTGGTAGGTCAAAGGGATCGCGCAGTGCTTGCACTGAATAACGTGGCCGCAGGGCGGACATTGCAGGGAGCGTGCAAAGCCGCGGCGGTTGAGAAAGAGGATGACCTGTTGGTTGGCTTCGAGTCGTTGGTCGATGGAGGAACGGAGCACGTCAGAAAGGATGGCGTCGCGTCCTTTTTGCTTCCGCGATTCAATGCGCATATCGACGACGCGAGTGAGAGGGAGCGATGCGCCGTCGGCGCGTTCATTCATACGAATGATTTCGTACTTTCCGGCGAGGGTGTTTTGGTAGCTTTCGAGGGAGGGCGTGGCGGATCCGAGGAGGACGGAGCATTTCTCGAGGCGGCAGCGGACAACGGCGAGGTCGCGGGCGTGGTACTTGGGTGGGTTTTCTTGCTTGTAAGCTGGTTCGTGTTCTTCATCGACAATGATGAGTCCGAGATTGGGAAGAGGGGCGAAGATAGCCGAGCGAGCTCCGATGACGATGCGTGCTTTTCCGGAGCGGATGCGGTGCCATTCGTCGAAGCGTTCGCCTTGGGAAAGGTTGGAGTGAAGAACGGCAATTTCATCGACCATCTCCGAGAAGCGGGCTTTGAAGCGTTGGACGGTTTGGGGGGCGAGGGCGATTTCGGGAACAAGAACAATGATATTCTTGCCGAGGTCGAGTGCCTTTTGGGTGGACTGAAGATAGACTTCTGTTTTTCCCGATCCTGTGATACCGTGGAGTAGGATAGGTTTTGTTGCATCTTCGCTATCGAGGCTTTTGGTAACGGCCTTAAGCACTTCGTCTTGCTCTGGGTTGAGGGTGAGTGACTGGGTGGGGACGAAGGTTTCCCCGGAGTCGGGGTCGCGTCGGATTTCGAGATCGATGAGTTTGACCCAGCCTTTTTCAGTGAGTGATTTTAGCGATGATGCGGCGGAGGCTCCACCAAGTTCGGTAATGGGGATGGGTTTCGAAGCAGCTGCGAGGAGGCTGAGAATGGCGTGTTGACGTTTGGCGCGTTTGGCTAGAATCGTGAGGTCCTCCTCGGAGGGAGGCTTGTCGATGAGCGCGGCGCGGCGGGTTTTGCTGGAGCCTTTTTCTCCGCGGATGGAGCTGGGAATGATGGAGCGGATGACCTGCTCAAGCGGGGTTCCGTAGTAGGAAGTGATCCATTCGGC
>JAKMEV010000145.1:0-5971 GCA_022425785.1 Akkermansiaceae bacterium
CAAGGTGGGAGTCAATACGGCGGCGATTACCCGTCCGGAGCTAGTTGATGAAGGAGCCAAGGCATTTGGAAATCAATGCATCGTTGTTGCCATCGATGCCAAACGACAGGGGCCCGGAAAATGGGGCGTTTACACTCACGGCGGCAGAAATCCTGTCGAAGGATTGGATGCCATTGAGTGGGCCAAGGAGGTTTACAAGCGTGGGGCCGGGGAAATTTTATTGACGAGTATGGATGCCGATGGAACCAAAGACGGTTACGATATCGAGTTGACCCGGGCCATCAGCGAGGCGGTTGGAATTCCTGTGATTGCGAGTGGCGGGGCGGGTAATTTGGAGCACATGGTGGATGTGCTCGAACATGGAAAAGCGGATGCCGTTCTCGCGGCGAGTATTTTCCATTTCGGGCAACACACTGTGCCCGAAGCGAAGGGATATTTTAAGGGGCGAGGCGTTCCTGTTCGTCCCATGGTAAGCTAAAAATCTACCGGATGATGACCCGGTAAAAGACCTTATTTCCTGAACCGAGAACATTACTGGTGTTGGTTCCAGTGCCGCTCGGGGAGATGTCATTCGGAAAGACATCGGTCCAATTGTCACTTTCCATACTTGGGCTGGATTGGATCTGGTATATTTCACCCGCCTTGGATGGCCAGGAGATATTATGGCGTCCCGGAGTGGTGGCCGGGGCGATAGTTGCAAGGAAGGGTGGTGTGTAAGGGATGACCACGCCGTCTCCGCCAAGGGCCCAGATTCTCATGTTGAAAGCCATGTCGGAACTTCCTCCGGATTGATTGTGTATGCTCACTGAAATTTCCACGGGGACGCCGGCGGGCAGAACGACGTCGGGGGCAGTGGCGTACTGGATGACCTCCTCGGTGTCTCCGGCGGCTCCGGGCAGAGCTGTTGCTTGGGCCACGGTTTGCCAATTTAGGGCGTCGGCAGCCGGATCGACGTTGGATCGGGCGACCTCTACTCCATTTACATAGAAGATGGCCCCATCATCAAAGAGCCCTTCAAATCCCAGTCCATCGATTTGATTGCCGGGAGTGAAGGTGGCACGAAGATAGGCAGTGTATCGATTTCCCGATGGCGGTTGTTGGCTCGGATCTGCTGTATCCCAGAGCCCGGTTGCGATATCGAGTCCATTGATGTTGCCGTAGCCCATGGGGGTGGGGGACGGAAGAGTGAAACCCAGTGTGGTCAGGTTTGCGGAAAGATGCCACTTGTCGAAGAATTCGTCATCGATAGTGAGTGGATCAACCGGGACGCCACTGTCGCGGGCAATGAGAGCCCTCCAGTCTGAATCCGGGCTGATCATTTCCGCAGTAGGGTTATGTGGGTCGCGAGAAGGTTTTAGATTGAGGCGATAGGGGCCTTTATTTCCCTCTCCATCGACGGCGATGTAGTAGGTTGTTCCGGGCACGGCATCGAAGTTCAGTCTGGCAAATTCTCCGAAGGGTTCGTGAAGCCTTCTGCTGAAGGCTGAAAAATTAGTGTCAGAATACCGACTGAGAAGGTTGAGGTTCTGGACGTCGGTACCCGTGTAGACGGCGACGACAGCGTCAAGGCCGGAAGGGACACCTTCGTAGTCGACGAGGACCTCGATGCGATGGGCTTCGGTGACAGTCACAGCGTACCATTGTGAGGCGACGGCTGGCCTGAGAAGGTCGTCGAGAGCGCCGTGGTTTGGTTCTCCGACTTCGCGGGAAGCATTAGTGGTGTTTCCCATGAAGTCGCGAACAGTTCCTGTGTAGGCAATAGGCTCTGCATCGACAAAGTTGTCGTTGGCGATGAGAGGAGAAATCATTAGGGCTGAGGTCAATATGGCGTTCAGTTTCATGGCATATTTTTAGTTTTTGATTTCATTCATCTTGTTGCTGTCGGCAGGCAGGATGCGGTAATGGGATAGGCTCCCCCGGGTAGATGGAATCGGCAAAGTCGTCGCTCTTGGGACCTTTCGCATCACTAAGAGAAGGTAACGTTATCAAGAGAAGGATAAGTGTCTTCATGTGAGTGTTTTTTGAAACTGGTAAACTCGATGTCTTTAAATAAGGCAATGGGAGTAACCCAAGTCAAGATTCCTCGTAATTTACTCTACCCACCGGTGGAGAGAGGGTGTTGAATCCGGACATGGTAACAATTGGCGCCCCCCTTACTTCATCGGTGGGGAAAGTGCTTCTTTGTGAATCTGGCGAAGTAGGAAAGGAGGTCGTGTCAGAACTGCAACGAAATGGTGTCGAGGTGATTGAAAAGGCCCGGGAGGAGGCGCGGTGTGATCGGGGCACTGGAAACCACGCTTTGAGGATATGACCGAGGTGGTGGGGTTTGGGCTCGCGGGTGCCTGTGTTGCTTTGCAGTTGCAGGCGCACGGGAAGAAGGTCCGGGTGGTTGATGATGGCCGTGGCGGAAGTACCGCGGTGGCTGCGGGATTGGTGAACCCGGTGGCGGGTCCGAATTTTGAACCCAGCTGGGAAGTGGCGGAGGCCTGGGCGGTGGCCTTGCCATTCTACCGGGAGCTGGAAAAGCTCACGGGGCAATCATTCTATCATGATGTCCCCATTTTAAGGTTGTGGCGTGATGAAAAAGATCGGGCCAAGTTCGTTCGGAAACAGGAGCGGCTTGAGCCGTGGATTGATCAGGTGACGGATGAGGGGGTGACCTGGACGGGGGGGGGATGGATGGATACGCGGTCTTTTCTTAAGGTCGCTAAAGACGTTTTCCTTGGTCGAGGTGGTGAGTGGAGCAAGGGAACAGAGGGGGGAACCCAAATTCGATGCACCGGTGCGGCGGGATTGATTGCCCGGGAATTTCCAGAAGTGGAACATCGGAGTGCCAAAGGGGAAATTCTTACCGTTCATGTTCCGGGTTGGCATGAATCGCGAATTTTGAACCGGAGTGGCTGGGTCATTCCGATCCGGGAAGACCGGTATCGCGTTGGGGCAACCTACGAATGGGATAATTTGGAAAGCGGCCCGACTCCAGAGGGAAGAGAAAAGATCGAGCGGCTTTTGGGGACATTTACGGATAGGGATTTTCAGGTGATCGATCATCAGGCGGGAATTCGCCCGATCATCAATCGCAGTAAGCCCGTGGTGGAGTATCATCCTGAGATCGGATGGATGGTCAATGGCTTGGGGTCCAAAGGTGTGATTTACGCTCCCCGGGTGGGTTTGGAGATGGTGGCACGGGAAGTTTGATTTATCGGCTTGGGTAGTATTAGCTACATGGGACGATGGCCGGAAGTAAGAGCGAGTTGGAGCAATGGGCGACCGATGTGATTTTCGGGAAGATCCGGGGCTTCTTTCCGTCAATGATGAGGCTTGTTTTGCGTGGCTTATCCTGGGTCTATCGTTTTGGAGTGAAAGTGCGGCTTCGTTTGTTTCGGAAGGGGTGGAAAGAACAATCCAATCTCGGAACGATGGTGGTGAGTATTGGAAACCTGACCGTAGGAGGAACCGGGAAGACCCCGGTCGTGGAAAGATTTGCCCGCGAACTGACGGTAAGAGGGCGGACTGTCGCTATTCTCAGCCGGGGTTATAAGAGTGCTGATTTAAAAAAACCACAACGGTGGACCAATCCTGTGAGCGGAGAGCAAGTTACCGGTCCGCCCAAGATCGTTAGTGATGGTCGGGAGGTTTTGCTGGATGCAAAATATGCCGGGGATGAGCCCTTTATGCTGGCGAAAAATCTTCCGGGTGTTGCGGTAGTGGTGGATCGAAACCGGGTGAGAGGAGGCCGATTTGCGGTGAAGGAATTAGGAGCTGATACCTTATTGCTCGATGATGGTCTGCAGTACCTTGACCTCGCTCATAGTCTTGACGTGGTCTTGGTTGATCAGGATGCCCCATTTGGGAATGAATACATTCTACCGCGCGGAACATTGCGCGAACCTCCGCGCAATTTGAAAAGAGCGGACTACGTATTCATCACGAAGTGTGACGGGGAACCCAAGGACGCCCTGATCAAAAGAATCCGGCGATACAATAAGAATGCCGAGATAATGCAGTGCACCCACGGTCCGAAGCATTTGCATGGCGTCTTCCATGATGATGAGCAGTCGCTGGACTTCCTGAAGGGGAAATATATCGGCGCTATTTCGGGGATCGCTCGCCCGGAAAGTTTTGATGGCTTGTTAAAGAAGCTCGGCGGAAAGGTTCTCTTTCACACGACTTTTGCGGATCACCATGCGTTTACTTCCAAGGAAATCGAGCCCTTCATGTATCGTTGCCTGACCCGTGGCGTGGATATGATCGTCACTACGGAGAAAGACGCGGTACGTTTCCCCCGTCCGGAGGAATTAGATATCCCGATCTATTATCTGCGGATTGAGGTGAAAATTCTTGAAGGAGAAGAAGTATGGGAGCGCTGTCTTGAACGCATTTGCGAAAAGGTTGAGCGGGCTCCGGAGGATTGGGCGGAGGAACGCCTTTTAAGGGCGGAGTAGATTTTGGTGGAGTGATGGAATGATCCGTGGTCCATTGCTTCTGTGCTTGATCAACTCTCAAGACCGCTTCGCGATCTTCGTCTGTCATTGACAGATCGATGCAATTTTCGATGCCGCTATTGTATGCCCGTCGAGGTTTTTGGGCCGGATTATACCTTTCTTCCCAAGTCGGAAGTGCTGACATTCGGAGAAATGGTCCGAACAGCGCAAGCGTCGGTTGAGTTGGGTGTGAAGAAAGTGAGATTAACGGGGGGGGAACCCCTCATGAGGCGGGGTGTCGAAGATTTGGTGGCCCGTATCGCGGCGGTGGCCGGAGTAGAGGATGTTGCGATGACGACGAATGGAATTCTACTCAATCATCATGCTGGGAATTTAAAATTGGCGGGATTGGATCGAGTCACGGTGAGTCTGGATGCGCTCGACAGTGGAATTTTTTCTACGATGAATGGAGTCGGGGCGAAAGTTGAGCGGGTCTTGGCGGGTATCGAAACAGCCCTGCATCATGGTTTGCAGGTGAAGGTGAACATGGTGGTGCAGCGGGGAGTGAACGAGACAGAGATTTTGCCCTTACTGAAGTGGTGTCGAGAGAAGAAAGTGACCTTGCGATTTATCGAATTCATGGATGTGGGTGAATCAAATGGCTGGGTTAAGGATCAGGTTGTCCCTGCTGCTGAAATTTTGAACATTGTCTCCTCGGAGTTCCCCAGCGAAGTGGTTGCTCCCGAATATCCAGGGGAGGTTGTCAGACGACGGTGCTTTGAGGATGGCGAAGGTGAATTCGGAATTATTTCCTCGGTGACCCAGCCATTTTGCAGCGGTTGTACGCGCTTGAGGGTGTCGGCTGAGGGGAAGGCTTTTACCTGTTTGTTTTCCGCTCAAGGTGCTGACTTGAAGAAGGTGCTCCGTGAATGCGGAAATGAGAGTGAGGTTGTTGATTTCTTGCGTGGGCTTTGGACCAGCAGGAAGGATCGATATTCCGAGGAGAGGGGACTGGTGGATCGGCCTAAAGCCGAGATGAGTTATCTTGGGGGATGAAAAAATTTCAGGGAGCGGGAGCTTCTTGAAATGCGGTTGTAAAAAGAGTCAGGCTTACAATTTGGCTTTCACCTGCTTGTAGCGTTTCCGGAGGTCGTCGAGTTTTACTGCGGTGGATGCAATTTCGTTAAGGAGTTTTTCGAGCTCGCGAACGGTTTTGAGTTCTTTCGAACCACCTTTGAATGTTGCCGGGGCGGAAGCGTCGCCGACTTTCTTTTTCCACGCGACGATTGTGGCGGCGGTTACCTTAAACTTTTTGACAGCTTTGGTTTGTCCACCACGACCTTGGGCGACGATGTAATCAAGAATCTCTTTCTTCTTCTCGTCGGTGTAGCGCTTTGCTTTTGCTTTCGATTTTGCTTTAGCCATCGCCAACGGTTAGATTTAGGGCGTTGATGGTCAATGTTAAAAACGGGGTTACTATTGCTTAATTCCTCTATTAAAGGAGATTTCTTTTAGTTCTAAGTTAGTTTAAATTTATTGTTCGGCTC
>JAKMEV010000176.1:0-7561 GCA_022425785.1 Akkermansiaceae bacterium
CGAAATCAAACTCCACGCCCTTGGTGAATCGCAATTCTCCAAGAGCAAGCGGCACTGCGCCAACATTCATGATTTCGATCCATTCAAAATCCCTTTCTTCCAGTTCCGGCATCGCAAGAAGCTCGGCCGCCGTCGGAGGCAAGGGATGATACATGATCTTGCTGACGACCAAGCCATCAAGCCAGGCCTGGATCGCTGGAGTTCCCACCGTAAACTCAAGCGGATCGGACCAATTGCTCCAACGGCCGGTATTATCCTGATGTCGCACGCGCGCCCGATAAGGACGATTCACTCTGGTCACGCTGGGAAGATCCAGCTGTGCCGCAAAGCTTGTCAGCTCTCCCGATTCCCAGTCGGCATCCCACTCAAACCGGGGTGGCCCGCCATCTAGAATCAGTTTCTCGGTTGCACTTAGGGTCACCTCAAAGCCCATGTCTCCACTCGATGTACTTCGGTTATGAACTTCCACCGCGATGAGATTCTCTCCCTCCACAAACAAACTCGCATCCACGACATACTCGGCATACTCTGTTTCGTTCGCATTTGCGGCTGCCGGGGTGTCATGGTTAATTTCTTGATTACTGGTAAAACTATCCCTCACCGCTTCCTCGCCATTCACCCAAATCACGGCGGCATCATCCGCGAGGATTTTAAAGGTGAATGACTCCAGCGAATCCAAATCGCTCACATTCACCGTCGTTCGGAAATAGGCCGTAATGATGTTTCTCTCGGTAGTGGTATCAAACACCAAGCCGGTCACGCCACCAAAGCCAAGCGGCGCGGCTCCCATTTCCCAAGCGGAGTCATCAAACCCAACCTCCTTCCAGGCCGCGCCCTGATCAGTCCCGTCATCAAGAAAGCTCCAGGTCCTTCCACCCGGCATGATCTCACGTTCTCCACCACCAATTTGATTCAGCTCGGAAACCCGCCACTCCATTGCACCAAACGTTCCCGCGCCTTGCGGGTCGGAAAATGCCGAGCTGGTGAAGGCCAATCCATCCTGCGGAAAACCAGCCTCACCCGAATAGGAGATCGCGGGTTTCGCCGGAGCCAGCGCATCCGAGGTTAAGAAATCGAGATAAGCATCCCGTCCTTGTTGACCTGAGATACCGGAATCCTTTGAATTGGGCGTCATATTGCCGTCGTTTCCTCCAGTCCAGAATCCTCCTTCAAAGGCAAATTTCTTCATGTCATCGGTGGCCGTTTCCAAGGAGGGAGAAGTTTGACTTCCCCCCACTGCTGCGGTCCAGCGATCCCTGTCAGCCGGCACCTGGGGAGCGACGATTTGAGCCAGCGGATCGATCATCAAATCGATCTGCTCTTCAGTCCAAATAAGATCACGCATCTCACGCACCACGTTGAGATAATCAATACTGTAGGGTTCACGGGGATTATTATTGTTCGCACCAAAAACCACCTGCATTGGAAAATCGATGCCACCGTTCCAGTTGTTTCCCCAACTGGTATCGGAGTCCCAGGGAAGCACATTCAAACGCCCGAGAGGATTTGTCAGCGAGGGTTCGAAGTAGTAAGCCCGATTTTTCAAATGCTCCCCGGTGTTGGGCTGCACATCATAGTGGCGAATCATATCGATCACCGCATGATAATGATTCCAGCTATCGAAATTCACATGCTCGTCAAGCCAGGCATCATCTCTCGCCGGGCGTAGCTGGAAAATAATGTTGGTGAAATCCGTTCCGTCATCGACTGCGCCCGCCGCCTGATAGCGTTGAACCGAAACCCCATCGGTGCGACCACTGATCAATTTATAAAGATTCCCTTTCTCAAGATCGTGGGAATCCAGAAATCGTTTATCGTATTCCTCGAGCGCCAACAGCGTTCCATAATAATCCCCCAGATACTGCCCGTTCGCTCCCGTTGGTGCTTCCTCCGCACCTCGCACCACCCGCATTTGAAACCAGTGGGTGAAGGGCGCAGGCGTCCCGGTAAGATTCCACATCAGGTGGTTCGTCGCCTGATCCATCCCCCAGGTGAAGTGCCCTCGCGAACCAATCATCTTGTGAGTCGCGAGATACTTCCAGGGCTCGGGATACTTCTCACCCTCCCGATTCCGGAAGGTCGGATAGTCTCCGCGATTAAAGCGGAACTTAAAACTTCTCTTTCCTGATCCCGAATAACGGGCATTCCGTTGCCGCAGACGATACTGCACGTGATCATAGACCTTCCCTTCATAGACAAAGGAACAATTCCAATTGTAGGCACTTCGGGCATCGTATTCATTGCGGGGAATTTGATCCCCGCTAGTATAGGCCACCGCCTGATCAAAATTCGCAGCTGTTGTCAGAACGTGATACGACGGCACCGAACTCATCGTCTCCGCAGAATAAGTATGCGGTGCACCCAGTACCGAACGGGTTGAGGCGACATATTCGGGAATTCCGTCGTAGTGAAAGTAGGCAAAGTTCAGCTTTGGATCGTCGGCATAGGGCACTCTTTGCTCCGCTCCCAAGAGATCGGTCACGGTGATGCGATAGCGCATCAAGGTTCGGTTGATTTCTCCGGAAATGGCCACCGTATAAACGCCATCACCAGCGACCTCGTCCATGCCCGAACCATTGTCCACCATCTGATAAGTTACCCAATTTTGCTCATAAGCCGGATTGGGATCCTTGGGAGCATTTGGCTGGCTCCGCAGCAAACTCGTTGTCTTTGCAAGGAAGGCCGGCACGTAGGCTCCCGGGGCTACCGACTGCACTTCCACCGAAACACTCCCCACACCATCGGGATCGGTGACCTTTGCCGTGATGACGGTGGTCTCTCCTGCCATCGGTTGTTCGGGTGAATGATCAACCTGACGAATCGCCGGTGGGGCTGTCGCGGAATACACCGTATTTTGAGCGCCGGGCGATGGGATTGGTGGTTCCTCAAGTTCCGGGCCGGGACGCACCAATTCGAAATTCAATCCAAAGTCACTACTTCCCGAGCCATTGTTAAAAACATGAATCGCGAGAGTGTTTTCTCCTTCATGAAGAAAGGCTGCGGTTCCGATGATTTCTTCTTCCAACCAATTGTTCTCGTCGCCATTGGCATCCGCCCGGTCCGAAATGGTGAGATCTCCTCCAGGCAAATTAGCGCTGCGATATACTTCGCTGCCGTTCAAATACACCACCATTCCGTCGTCCAGAAGGAACCTCAGCAGCAACTTCTGCGGCACTTCACCAGGCGCAATGGTGAGATTCTTTCGGAAAAACACCGAAGTGAATTGCCCCTGCATCCCGGTGATCGCCGGATTGAAAACCTGACTCCCAACGCCCCCATAGCCAATCGGCATGGCTTGGGTCGTCCATGTTCCGTCTTCGACAAAGTCCTCTTCAGTCCAATCCTTGATCGGGTTTGACGCTTCACTATCCCCCTTCCGCCATCGCCATCCATCCGCTGACTCAGTGATCAAGGTTGCCTCGGGCAATCCGGATTGCCGGGAACTCCGCCACGAAGCACCGAGGTCGTTGTCCAGCGCAGGATTAATCAGCTCCATTGACGATCCCTCCCCACCAGCTCCAACCGGCCAAGGAAAACCTGTTCCGTAATCAACCTCATCGATCGTCTGCCCGGCTGCATTTCTCAACTCCACGGTTTCACCATCTCCCGACAACGCTCCAGTATACGGCCCCAAGGCAGTGACACCATACTTTGAAAGCAAGGTCGCCGGGTCCTCTCCGATCACAAGGAACTCCCCCGAACCAATGGTGGTATCCTCCGGAATCGTAAAATTAATCCCCTGCTGAAAAAACCAGCCCGAGACCTCGACCTCCTCGGGACCGGCATTGAACAACTCAACAAATTCTTCGGCGCTGGTGTTCGGTTCGCTGTTGTAGTGGATTTCGTTGATCACCACCTGCCCACCAACCGAAGCTGGGGCAAGAAGGGCGCAAAGTATCGCTTTTCCAAATTTCACAGGAGGAACGATACCGCCGTATTCCGTTCACCGAAAGCGCGGAAATCTGAAAAAGACCTCCTCCGGCTTATTCTACGCACCAGAGGAAGGTATCGCCACGCAGGATGAGCTTTCCATCCACCGCAATCGGCGAAGCAATAAAACTCTGGCCGAGCTTGTTCTCCACCACTTCTCCGAGACCGTCCTTCTTAATCTTGGTCATCACAACCGTGCCATCTTCACGCGGACAGCAGAAAGTGTCTCCAATCAAAATGGGAGAGGCATAATAAGTGCTCGCTGATTTGGGAAGCTTACCGCTCCAAAGCTCCTTGCCCGACTTGGCATCGATGCAATTGATCACCCCCCGGCTCTTGCCACGGTCGATGAGGATGTAGACCTTTCCGTCGTGAGCCACTGGAGTCGCCGCATCGGTGCAGGAATATTTCTTCCGCCAGAGGACATTGCTTTTGGTGACATCTCCCTGACCTCCGGCCTTGAGTCCCATCAGAAAATCTCCGCGTCCGTGGGGAACCACCACCACTCCGTCGGTATAAACCGAGGAAGCAATCGTGCGCCACATCCCCTTGTTGTCGGGATTAATCCCGGCCGAGGTCCACACAAGCTTCCCGCTTTTGGCATCGTGTCCCGTGATGTGATCCGCGCCGAAGCTAATGATCGTTTCCACGCCGTCGACTTTCACCACATGTGGAGTGGTATAACTGTCACCTGATTCCTTCTGGGTTTCGATATTACGATCCGTTTTCCAGGCAATGTCACCGCTCTGAAGATCAATCGAGACAAGGTAGGAATTCCCTTCGGTCTGCATCACCGCAATGACGGCATTGCCACCCGCGAGAACAGGAGAGGTTCCCTGGTCCCACCACAATTTATCTTCGCCATACTTCTGATGAAGGTCGTGCTCCCAAAGTTTTTTCCCCTCATGGCTGACTCCCACGACGCGACCGGACTTAAAATATCCCACCACAACTTTTCCGTCGCTCACGCAGGATGAATTCGCACCGCTCCCGACCTTCTGGCCACGGCCCGGTGTTTCCTTATTGTAGGAAACCGTCCACTTTTCTTTCCCGTTGAGGTCGAAGGCCAACAAGGAATCTTTTCCGTCTATCGGCGCCGTCAAAAACAAGAGGCCATTTTTCACAATCGGAGTGGAACACCCACGACCTGGAAGAGCAGCCTTCCAAACGACTTCTTTCCCCTCTTCAGAAAACTTCATGGGCACTTTGCCTTCAGCATAGGAACCGTTGCCATTGGGGCCCCGCCATTCGGGCCATTCTGATTGTCCGTGAACAAGAGACGTCCCGGCGAACAAGAGCGAAAGAAATGATGTCTTCATGATTTTAAACGATTGGAGAATCGAAGGTGAGGATACGAAAAAATCAGCCGGGTTATCAGGTCAGAAAGATTCCCGCCAAAGCCGCGCTCATCAGATTGGCCAAAGTCGCCGCAAAAACAGCTCGCAAGCCCAACCTCGCGATCTCCTGACGTCTGTTGGGAGCCATCACGCCGAGTCCTCCCAGAAGAATGGCAATCGAAGAAAGGTTGGCAAACCCACACAGCGCAAAAGTCACAATCCCCTGGGTCCGTGGAGTGAGGTTTTCACGAATAGTATCAAACTGAATGAAAGCCACGAATTCATTGAGAACCAACTTCTGCCCAATCATGCTTCCCGCCTGTTGAATTTCCGAGGAGCCCACCCCGATCAACCAGGCCACTGGCGCAAAGAGCCACCCGAGAATCATCTGCAATGAAAAATCATCTTTTCCAAACCAGCCCCCAACTCCTCCCAACATCAGGTTGATCACCGCAATCAAGCCAATGAACGCCAGAAGCATCGCTCCGACATTCAAAGCCAGCTTCAACCCACTCCCCGCGCCCAAGGCTGCCGCATCAATAAAGTTCACCGGCTTCTCTTCTCCTTCCGCCATTTCGATCTTCCCGTCATTGACTTCCTCCGTCTCCGGAAAGAGCAATTTCGCGAAAAGCAACCCACCAGGGGCCGCCATAAAACAGGCCGCGAGAAGATAATCCATCCGTGCTCCCAGCCCGGCATACCCTGCCAATATCGACCCTGCCACGCTCGCCAGCCCTCCAACCATCACGGCGAACAATTCCGACGAAGACATCTTCGACAGGTAAGGCCTAATCACAAGGGGCGCCTCGGTCTGCCCTACGAAGATATTAGCAGTCGCCGAGAATGATTCGGCTCGACTCGTCCCTAGAAGCTTGTGCAGAGCACCGCCGACGAAAAAGATAATGAACTGCATCACCCGAAGGTGGTAAAGCACCGCGATGAGAGAGGAAAAAAAGATGATCACCGGTAAGACCCGAAAAGCGAATACGAAGCCCACCGACTTATCTCTGGCGACATCTCCAAAGAGAAACTCAATTCCTTGATTCCCCGCCCCGATCAATTGATTAAAGCCATGAGTCATCCACCCGAGAACATCTCCGCCAACCGAGGTGCCCAACACGAAGGCCGCCAACCCAAACTGAATCGCGAAGGCTCCGCCAACCGTCCGCCAGTTAATTGCCTTACGATTTTTCGAAAACGCATAACCTAGGGCCAGCAGAACAAGGATGCCGAGGAAGCTCACAACGGAGTCCTACAACATCAATGGGACGGTGGGAAGCCGCCGATTACTCTCCTTTCGAATCCCTTCTGGAATTACGGTCGATAAGATATCCGATCACTCCCACAACGAATGCTGCGCCACAGGCTCCATAGAAAAGCCAAATGACACTTCCGCCCTTAATAAAGCCATAGCTATGGAGACCCACTTCGAGCATGTTCACATGCCACCAGGAGAAGGCCACCACTGATCCAAAGAAGATGCAGCACAGGTGAATTCCCCAGTCAGTCATCCAACCCGCCAATCGGGCGTGAAGGATAATCAAGCTCCAAAGAACAATCAGCAAGGCCCCATTCTCCTTGGGATCCCATCCCCAGAATCGCCCCCAGGAATCATTGGCCCAGATTCCTCCCAGCACTGTCCCGACCAGCGAGAAGAGCAAAGTAAAGCAAACAATCCCGAATACCGCCCGGGTCATAAAACGACGGAATTTTTTGTCATCCTCAATCACTCCGGCAAGTCGGAGGTGGACGTAGACCATCGAGAGGAAACAAGCCATCAAGCCGCCGGAATATCCGAGAGTCACCGTGACCACGTGCGTCGCGAGCCAGTAGTTTGATTTCAAAACTGCCACCAAAGGATCCATGTGATCCGTGGCATCGCCGTATTCAAAACGAAAGGCCATGAACATTCCCGCCACCCCAATAGCAGAACCCAGGGACACAAGCAGATTTCGTTTCGTCATCCACTCGGCGACTCCCATCACAAGAGTCGCGCCCAAGGTGATGAATGGAATGGTATCGTAGAGGTTCCCCACCGGAGGCCGCCCCATCAGAAGAGAACGATGCAATATTCCCCACGCGAGGTAAATCAGGGCTAACACAAAGAATGAAATCATGGCAATCTGAATGCCTTTTCCAAATCGACCTTCTTTCCCAAACCAACCGAAGGCCGAGAAAATGAATGCAATCAAAAAGAATACCAGGGCGTTCATGAAGTAGTTCCTTTGATAATACTTCACCTCTCCCTCAATTTCCCCCCCTTCACCACGCACCTTGGCGCGAGCCGTTACTTC
>JAKMEV010000210.1:0-6611 GCA_022425785.1 Akkermansiaceae bacterium
GAAGTGCCGGGCTTTTCGGCGGCGATCTTTTCGAGAATCAGGTGATGGTTTTCCAGTTTGGGCGCATTGAGGAATGATCCACGCGCGGCCGACTGGTCTTTGCCAAAGCCCTTGGCTTTTTCGAGAGCGCTCAAGGCGGTGAGGACGGCAGGCAGGGCTTCCTTATCGTCGCTCTTGACGAGGATGGCCACCGCGCTGGCTAGGGCCCCGGGAGGAGTTTCGGGGTCGCGGGCACCTTTGAGGACGAGTGGAATCGCAGAATTCGGAGCATCACCGGCAGCCGCGATTTGCGCGATGGCTGCGGGGATCAACTTCGCGTCTTTCATCGCTAAGCTAATCACTTTGTTGAGCGCTTCGTTTGATTGAATGCGGTTCTTGTTGAGCTTCTCAACAATGAAGCCTGCTTCCTCAGCTGGTGCGGTATCGAGAATCTTTTTTAGCTCGTTGAGAATGCGCTCTGACTGCTCCCAAGTGTCCAGTTGGTAGTATGGCCCGCGAGTGTCGGGGCGAGTGCCCCATGAGTCACCCTTCCACTCGGCTTCCTTGTGGTAGAGGCGGGCGAGAGTTGAGAGGAGAGGCTTGCGCTTGGCGGCACCACTTTCCGATGAGAGTCGCTTGAGAAGTTCGTCGACGACTTCCTTCTTATGCATTCGCATGAGAGCCCATGCTGCTGCTTTGCGGGTATCGATGTTGTCGGAATTGATCATCGAAAACGCGGCTTTGTGAGCGCCCATCTTGGCCAGAGCACGGTAGGCGGTGTGGCGGATAACGGGGTCGGGTGAGGAGAGGTGAAGGGCAATTGCTCCCGCTACTCGTGGTTTGTTCTGTCTTACAGCAGAAACAATTGCTTCAAGAATGCTCCGGGGATCCTTGAGTTCCATGCCCCATTTGAAAAAATCCTCGAGTAAGGGAGTTGGCTTTCCAGCAGTCACCAGATCGAGAGCCATGTCTCCGTAGGCGCGCATTAAGTAAGGGGCAATGGAGTCGTCATTTTTGAGCGCTCCAAGAACGGATTTAATAATCCGCATGCTGTCATTACTATCGATACCACGCTGTGTGACGCCGTAAAGAGCGGCGATTCTACTTCCGATAAATTTGCTTTTGTCAGCAGCAAGGTTCAGCAAGAGTTCGTTTGTTTTCTCTGATTCAGGCCTCCGAAGAATTGCTCGTTGGGCAGCAAGGCGGCGCATGTGAGATGGAGACTCCAGAACTTTGAGCAATTCCGGATCACTCAGGTTTTCAAAATTGGGAAGCGGCTCGGGCGTATATCCTCTAGGCCTCACCCGGGCGATGTAGCCATGGTTTGGACCGGCCCAATTGAAGGTTGCCGGACCTTTCCAGGAGGCTTGGTAAACGGTGCTCATGCCATCGACGTCGGCGTCGGTGGGTCGGTTCATTTTGATGAACTGCTCGGGTGCGGCGGTTTCCTTGAAGGTGGCACCGTAGGGCGAAACGGTGTGACGGAAGGAGCCGGCGCGTCCCCAGTCGACGGTGAACGGTGCGTGGTTCCATTCATCGGGGAAGCCGGGCTCGGAGATGTAGACGCCGCCGCAGCCGGATCCGCCGCCGTAGTCCGCGAGAGGATGAATGTGTTCTTTCTCGAAGTTTTTATAGAGACGCGGGTAGCCGTGGTCAGCGAGCGGGGTGAGGTGGTGGAAGCGAACATCCCAGCCTCCACCGTCGTTGGTGTTGTCACGGGTGAACATGTCGAGGGTGGGGGACATGGGTGTGGCGAGGATGTTCCGGGTACCGGTTGAATAGAGTTCCAGGCCTGAGCCGTCGGGACGAAAACGAATCACCCCGCCACCACGATGCTGCAGAGTGCGCCCGTCGGTGCCGGTAGCTTTCATGAATCCGAAATCGCCGCCTGCGATGTAGATCCAACCGTCGATGCCCATCGTGAGGTCATTGGTGGTGTGGTCGGCAGGACGGTCTTTGAATCCGAAGGCGATATCGGAGATGAGCCGTTTTGATTTTTCGGCGACGCCATCTCCATCTCGATCAAAGAACACCGAGATGTGCGGAGGGTGAAGAAGGTAGAGGCGATCGTGATCCCAGATCAAACCGCGGGGCGAATCGATATCGCGCACGAACTCGGTGACCTCATCAGCGCGTCCGTCCTTGTCCTTATCGCGTAAGCGGAGCACGCGACCGCGTCCGGGCTGACGACCGAGAGAGCCGTTGCCATCGGACGAGACGTACAGATCACCCCCGGGTGAGGCGGCGACATAGACGGGATAATTGGCAGTCTGCCAAGGCGCGAAGAGAGTCTTCTCGAAGCCGTCGGGAACGGTAGTGTCCTTGAGAATTTCGTTTTCCTCGGCCGGAGTGAGTTTCACGATCCGAGGCTTGATGTTACCCGATTTTTCGAAGCCTTTTCCGTTCACGGAGTTCGTTTGTTTTTGTTCCGCCTTATTGAGAATCGGAAATAGCTTGAGCGGTCCTTTTGGTCCCTTGAGTTTGAGTTCCCAAAGCGCTGGCCACTTTCCTGATTCTTGTTTCAGAAGGGTGACGCGAAGAAACCTGATATCCTTGGCAGCGAGTTTGTCGGTGGTATCTGATTTGCGTTGGTTGGAGGATCCGTCGTAGGCGATCTGCCAGTTCTTTCCGTCTTTGGATGATTCGATTTTATAATGATACCATTGGTTTCGGATTTCCCAGAAGATGGTGGCTTCAGTGACGGTTTGGGGCTTTTGAAATTCGAGCTGAAGCCACGCTGGGTATTTTGAACCGTTGGCGGTCCAGCGGGTTTTTTCGTTTCCGTCCACAGCTTGCCAAGGGAAGTGGCTGTCGCTGGTCTGGGTGGATGAGGCAGTGAGCTTGACCATCACGGCGTCCTTCGGCGGGTTGGCGAAGATGGACTCCACCGCTTTTTCGCTTTTGCCCAGTTCGGTCACGACATTGGAGCCGGTGTAAGGGGTGAGATATTCTTTGTTTAGTTTGCCGGCCGACCAGAGGAGTCCGCGGGTGACGAGGTCGAGATAGCGGGGATCTTCGACGGTGTAGCTGTTGTGTCCGATGGTGGTTGAGAAAGAAGGCGCACCTTGTTTCTCATTGGTCCAGGCCACGATGGCCGAGCTGGAAACGTCCTTGTCTCCGCGTTTGTAGGTTTGATGACCGAGGGCCAGCGGGTGGGCGTCGAAGACGTTGACGTTATTGTAGAGTTCCTCCTTCTTGGTGACCCAATCTTCGAGGCCTTTCGTGATCGGGTGTTTAGGGTCGGTGAATTGGATCGAAACCGGCTCCTGCGGGCCGTGTCCGCTGGACTGCAAACCGAGGTGCTTGAACCAAAGATCATTTCCCTGGCGGAAGGAATGCATCGCGCAATGCAGATGCACCGCCGGGATCGTTTTGTGGGCCTCGAGAATATTCTTCAAGACTTCAGGGTCCTTATTGGAAGCGGCACATTCGTCGTGGATAATAATGTCGTATCCCTTGGCCCAATCGGGGTTCTTGTAAATCGGCAGCGGGGGATTGGTCGAGCGATCCCGGGTCCAGACAACATCGACCCGCACATTGGCACGCTCCTGAATTCCCTTGTAGAGGATCTCGTGCTGCTTGACGTAGTCGTGGCAACAGCCACCGGCGATGAGGAGGGCTTTGAGTGGGCGGGGACCGGCTTCGGTGGCTTTTTGTTCCGCTTTCAAAAAGAAGGCGGGCAGGGCCAGGGCAAAAATGAGAGGCGCTAGAACGCGAAGGTGCTTCATGGTAGGAATGGTAGGTTCGGTCCTTGGGGGACGGTTCTTTCACTCCCTGGGCATTTTAAGCCAGGTCATTGCGAAGGTTTTGCGCTGGAGCCCCGTATGCTCCTCCATGAAAAATCTCTTCGGCTTCTTTCTTCTCACACTATTAGTCCCTCCTGTTTCCGCCAAACCCAAGATCCTCGCGCTCATCGCCGAGCGGGAATACGAAACCCGGGACACTCTTCCGGTCTTCTTTGAAAAGCATTTTAAGGATGGTTACGAAGTCGTCATCATCCAACTCGAAGACGATGAGCACGACTTCGCGGGTCTCAAAAAACATCTTGAGGATACCGATCTTCTCTTCGTCAGCGTGCGGCGTCGCACGCCCACCGTTTCGCAGATGGCAGCGCTCAGAAAATACATCGAGTCCCGTAAGCCCGTCCTCGGCATTCGCACCAGCAGTCACGCCTTTGCCACGAACAAGAAACAAAAAGTCCCCGCGGGTCACACCAACTGGCAGACTTGGGATGCCGATATTTTCGGCGGCAGCTACTCCGGTCACCTCAAACGTGAGCAAGCCACCACTGCGATGGTTTTTTCCGAACACTTCATTACCAAGGGCCTGCCCAAGAAGGCTTTTTCGACCGGTGGTTCTTTATACACTGTCAAACCTCTCGCCAAGGCCACAACTGTTCTTCTGTCCGGCAATGCCGAAGGCAGTAAAGAAGATCAACCTGTTGCCTGGAATTTCAGACGTAAGAACGGCGGGCTTTCTTTTTATACCTCGCTTGGCCACGTAAAGGATTTTCAGTCTCCTCATTTCGGACTTCTTCTCAAGCAAGCCACCAAGTGGCTTCTCAATCCGGCGCCACAAAAGAGAAAATAATTCTCGTTTGCTTTTTAAAAGTCTTGCGGGCATCCCCGCATCGGCCTATCTCACCGCCGCCGGACATTGCGGGTATAGCTTAATGGTAAAGCTCCAGCCTTCCAAGCTGATCATGAGGGTTCGATTCCCTCTACCCGCTCCATTTTTCCTTCCGGCCGCAGGAAGTTCTTTGAAGATTTCCTATCCGTCATTGATTTTAGGTAATCGGTGGGATGTTCCGGCTTTCATTTTGAGGACGATGATTGGAATCCGCTTTCGGAGGATGGTGGAATAGTCAGCGAGGGGAGTTGGGAGCAGCGCACGACGAAGAGCGACTGGGCGGGCGCCTGGAAGTTGGAGAAGGATTGATTTCCGGGGAGAAGTCCGTAGCGGGTGATTATCGTGTGAGCTACCTCGTCGCGAGTGCGGTGGGGGGCGGAACATTCCCTTAGGGAGAGATGGCGCGGTCTCGAAGATTCCGGTCCAGCCACCTTTAGGGAGGCTAGGTGCGCGACTTGAGGTCTTTGGAATGTTCGGCGCCGTTGGCAGTGTGGAGGCGCCAGATGATCAAGGCTCCGTTCAAGGGAGTGCATGAAGCAATGCACATCGTGGGGTGGTTGGCCCATCGCAGTCGGGACGAGCTGTAGTCCTAATTTGGTGAGCTCGTAGTCTTCGCTTTTATTCGAGAAAAAATGAGTCGAAGATTAGATTGTCAGGTCTTCGTGACTCGGGAATCCTCTTCCACCATGATTCGCTTGTTTTTCCTGCAGTTGTTATTTTTGAGTATTCCCGTATCTGCGGAGCATCCTGATGCCGTGGTTGGCCCGAAGCAGGGATCCTTGGTCATCGTGGGCGGTGGGGGACCTGATCGTCAGTTTCCGCATGTTTTCGAGAAGTTCGTCGAATTAGCCGGAGGGGAAAAGGCGCATATTGTCATTGTGCCAACAGCAGCTTCGAGTGATCCCAATTATAATTACCAGCGCTCTCCGGCGCTTTCCTTGGCAAAGAGATTGGGTGTGGCGGAAGTTTCCGTGCTGCATACCCATGATCGAAAAGAGGCGGATACAGAGAAGTTTGTGAAGCCGTTGAGCAAGGCGACGGGTGTGTGGTTTGGAGGAGGACGGCAGTGGCGTTTTACGAAAGCTTATGGTGGGACGCGAACTGAAAAAGAATTCCACAAGGTGCTGGAACGAGGCGGGGTGATCGGCGGGTCCTCGGCGGGGGCGACAATTCAGGGATCATTTTTGGCGCGGGGAGATACCAGAGGAAATACCATCATGGTGGGGAATGTGCAGCGGGGGTTTGGTTTTATGCGGAACACCGCCATCGATCAGCATCTTGTCGCGCGGGGGAGAGAAAAGGACCTCCTGAAGGTGCTCGAAGACCCGAAGGGGAAAATACGTAAGGAATTTGATCGAGCGGAGATGCTGGGGATCGGCATTGATGAAGATGTCGCGATCGTGGTGAAGGGTGATCAATTTGAAGTGATCGGGAAAGAGAAGGGCGCAGTCTTGGTATACGATCCGAAGTCCTGGAAGAAGGAGACCCCGGATGAGAAGAAGTGGGTGACCTTGATTAACGGGCAGAAGTATGACTTAAAGGCGCGAAAGGTGTTGGAGTGATAGCGTAACGGTGGATTTCTTGCGCGACCTGGCTCCTGGTTGTGATTAGGCTTCTGCCATGAGTGTGCATCCATCGCGTCGACAAGTCTTACAAACCGGAGCGGCAGCCGGGGCCTTTGGTTTTCTTTCCAGGATTCCCTCCGTGAGGGCGGAGGAGGCGAAGATGGACCCGAAGCAGGTGCAATTTCGGCCGGAGATTGAACCTTTGATTCGTATGATCGAGGAGGCTCCCCGACAGCGCGTGCTTGAGGAAGTGGGGGCTCTGATCAAGAAGGGAACGACCTATACCGAGGTATTAAGCGCCTTGATGCTGGCGGGAGTTCGGAACATTCAGCCTCGTCCGGTGGGTTTTAAATTTCACGCGGTCTTGGTGGTGAATTCAGCGCACCTGGCCAGCTTGAATTCGCCTGACTCGGATCGTTGGTTGCCGATCTTTTGGGC
>JAKMEV010000221.1:0-2710 GCA_022425785.1 Akkermansiaceae bacterium
GATCAAAGCATAGAGCTTCTCAGCTTTTTTCTCCAAATCCTCGCGGGACCAGTCACAAATTGTTTTTGCCATGAGGGATGTAATTGCTATTGAGACTCGTTCTCAATTATTTGATTGACAATGTCAACCATTGGAAATATTTAAAAGAAGCTTTCGAGATGCCAACGATCATTTCAACTAAACACAGTTCCCGTCCAATTCTTACAATCGCGGAACCCGTCCTCGATTGGATTGATCGAGAACTTCTCAACGTTTCGAAATCCTTTTCCAATCCCAATGTCCTCCTCGAACTCCGGCAGGTTTTCAAGCAATCCTCGGCCAGCGCCACTCTCACCAGGTTTTACCACCTGCTTCCTCGGCTTGAGCGACACTACTTCCTTCTTGGTTTTCGGATAAGGCGATGGGTTTCCCTCAACTTTAAACTCGAGGTTTCAGATCCACTCAATCGGGTCGGCCCGGAAAAATTCTCGATCTCTCCCTTTGCCCGGGTCCTTCCCCGGGTAAAGTCACTCTTCTTTGAATTCGCCACCGAAAACATCCCCTACGACGACATCAGGGTGACCGTGCGGCCCACCGCATAGAATTCACTAAATTGATTTCAGACCCATCAAATCTCGCCTGCTCCATGGCCAATCCGGCACCTTGGACTTCGATGTCTTTCGCCTAACCAGTCCCGAGGGGAAGGCCGGGAGCTGGTCCTCATTCCTCCAGGATTCCTCTCTCCACATTGTATTAAACAAATCCGGAGAGGGCTTGATCATGACTTCGGATACGAGCCTCACCCTACTGCCAACTTCCAGCGCGCTATTTGCCTGCGCAGATACCTCCCCATTTAAAACCGCGACCCGTTTTTCAGGGAACAATGCCCACGACTTCATTCTACTTGTTCTTCCTCAGGAGGTCACGCGCAAGATCTACGGTGACGTCGCTCCTTTGCTAAAAAAGAACCTTGGAATGCTACGGCGGTGGTCGCCCCGTGAGCAATTCTTCTATCATGATTTTCTGGAACCACCTGTTCCAGAGACCGCTCAACGTGCTTGGTTCCTTGCCAAGACTCTTGAAATCCTCTCGCTCTATCTTTTCCACCAACCACAAGTAGAAGCTCCGCTCTTCTGTACCATGGTGAAATCAAGAGCACATCGCTATGTTAAAGAGGCGCTAACCCTCCTTCAATCACGACTCGCCCTCCCACTCGACCTAAAGTCACTCTCACAAGACGTCGGATGTGCTCCCCATTATCTCAGCAGGTTGGTGAAACAAGAAACAGGCAAAACTCTTTCGCTCCATCTCAGGGCCCTTCGGATTGAAAAGGCCGCCGAACTTCTCTCCGGCCACCAGCTCAACGTCACAGAAGTTGCCTTTGAAGTCGGCTACCAATCTCTCTCCCACTTTTCGAAAGCTTTTGCCCAAGAGAAAGAGCTTACACCGTCTCAATTCATCAAGAGACAAACCTGACTCTGACAATTGACCGTTCAATTGCGACAACCGAACTCCAGCGAAGCGATAGTTTCATTAACAACTGCCTTTACGCCCAGTGACCATCAAAACAAGACCCGCTACCTTCTTCCTTGCCGGCTCACTCCTTCAAAACGCATGAACTCGTCAAAGTCCTCAACAATACCCTCTACTCCGCCTCGTGGCACACCTACTCATCCTCCAACCCTATCGCCGGCGACCCCGGATCACAGGGCTCTTTACAAACGCCAAGTGTAGGTCTGATCTGGACACGGAAACCCCACAATCTGACACTCCTCCCGGAGGATTTCCAAGCAATCCGAACACCCACTCCTTTCACGACGGAGCCCCAACTTGGACTGGCCCATACACTCCCGGCTGTCTCTCTCGTCCGTGTCTCGGTGGCCCTCCTCGGCACTTTTGACTTCATTTTCGGCCTTGTGCCTGACCCGCCGCAGAAAACCCGAGAGAAATTGATCGAGCCTATCTTGACAAGCACCTCTGTCGCCGCCACGGTTATGCGCAACAACGACAGGGGTGTTTTTCCGTTTCGGCGGAGATTCTGAGATCAGACCCTCACCACCAAAGCCGCTGAGGCGGGTTTGGGAGTCAGACCGAAATCTAGCTCACGCCTGTCGCGCATTCACTTTGAAACCGGCAGGCTTTTTATTACCAACACCAAGCATCCATGATTTCTCCAGACGAAAACGGCATGACGCCCAAAAACTCCAAGCAGCGCAGCGACTACACCGGCAACTTCGTCGAAGACATCGACAACTCAGCCGAGCTCGCCGCGATTGAAAAAGATCCCACCATCTTTCCCAACTCTACCCGAATCTATGTCGAAGGCTCAATTCATCCCTCGATCAAAGTTCCCATGAGGGAGATTCGCCTTTCCCACACCGAGCATCCCAACGGGCGTATCGAGGAAAACCCACCCATCAGAGTCTATGATTGCTCCGGACCGTGGGGAGACCCCTCTTTCGATGGCGATGTAACCCAGGGACTCCCCGCACTCCGCCGTGACTGGATTCTCAAACGAGGCGATATCGAAGAATACGAAGGCCGCGAAATTCAAGCCATCGACAATGGCTACCTCTCCGAAGCCCACGCCGAAAAATACAACGAGAATAAAGCATCCAAAAACAAGCTCAAGGAATACCCCGGCTTGAAGCGCAAGCCTCTCAAGTCGACCGGCAAGCCCGTCACGCAAAAGTGGTATGCCGACCAAGGAATCATCACACCTGAGATGGAG
>JAKMEV010000226.1:0-2747 GCA_022425785.1 Akkermansiaceae bacterium
GGTGAGAATACCAGCAGCCCGGCCAATGTGATCCTGCACCATCAGAGGATCATCTGTCATGAGTTTTTCCCTGGCCTGGGATTCGTATCGCGCCACATCCGCGATAACCTTGGACAGGCGGGCCAAAATATCATTCTCGCTCTCACCGAGAGTCGATTGATTGGAAATTTGGTAGAGATTTCCAAGAGACTCGGTGCCCTCACCATAAAGTCCCCTTACCGCCAACCCTAACTTGGCAATCCCCTTCAAAACCTGGCCAATTTGATCACTGAGAACCAAACCGGGCAAATGGAGCATCGATGACGCCCGCATTCCGGTTCCCAGATTTGTAGGACACGCAGTCAGATATCCCCATTTTGGGTGAAAAGCATAGGGCAGCTCTTTCTCAAGGGCCTGGTCGACTTTGTGAGCGAGATGGTAAGCCTCCTTCAATTGCAAACTCGGCCGAATGGCCTGAATACGGAGGTGATCCTCCTCGTTTACCATGAGACTCAAAGTCTGCTTGCGGTTCACTACGGTCGCACTCCCCTCATTGCGTGCTGCTTGCTCGCGACTAATTAAATGCCTCTCCACGAGCACTTGCTTTTGCAGCGAATCCAGACTCGAAAGCTCATGAGAAAAACCACGTTTCATCTCAGGCAAGGCCTCCAGTTTTCCGTGCAGAGATTCCAATAACTCGCGACGCTGATTTTTCCGGGCCCAACCAGGGAATGGTGCATTCCGAATATTCCGGGCCAGGCGAACACGGCTGGTAACCACCACCGAAGTTTCGGCAGTGTGCCCCGTCATCCAATCAGCTGGATGCTTAAGAAGTGTTTTGAACCGCATCATAACTCCGATTCCGCAACGGGCTCTTCCGAAACAGCAGGGCTGACTTTCTCCAATTCGTCCCGCAAGCGGCCAGCTTCCTCGTAATTTTCAGCGTCAATCGCCTTCGAAAGACGGCTTTTAAGGTCGTTAAGTTTGGCGTCGCGGGCCTGGGTCGCGACCAAGCCCGCCGGAATATACCCGACATGGGCGCCTCCTTTGTGGAGGGTGGGAATCCTCTCGCTGATCTCTCTCGCGAAGGCATCGTAGCACTCCGGACACCCAAGACGTCCGACTTTCTGATAATTGCCGATTCCAAACCCACAAGTGGAGCATTCGGTGGATGACCCAAGAACCACCTCGGCCTCAGGAATCGACAGGGTATGATCGAGTACCTGCTCGGCCATTAATAAGCCATCGGGATTCGTGATTCCTTTTTCCTGAGCACAGGTCTCACAGAGGACAAACTTCTTCAGCTTGCCATCCGCGATCTGGGTATAAAAGACCGTCGCTTTTTCTTCACACAAGTCGCACTTCATCGACACGCCCAAGATAGCCTCTCTAGTCGCGATGGCTACTGAAAAGTCTCGGTAGAATCAACAATCCCCACTGAATTGATCCTTACCTCAGCGAGACAATTCAGAATATTGATAAAACGCTGATATTCGCTGCCTTCGTCACTCCGAACATGCACAGTTGACCCCAAAAAAGATCTCTAAGCAGATCCAATCAGGCTTTGAGAGTCGGCGAATCCGACCCGCTGTCACTCAACCCCACGATTTCTTCCTTCTTTCCTGATTTCAGGGTGATTTCACCTTCCTTATTCAAATTGATTCGAATGACCTCGATTCGGGGGACTTTCCCGCGCTCACCCCCATGCTGAATAGTGAGACCTTGCTCCGTCCTTACGATGGACCTTGCCACGAGAGAAAATTGAGGAGTGAAAAACTGACGTCCACCAATGATGAGATATCTAATTTCGAATCATCGGTTTTGAATTTCCGTTGGAATGGGGAGTGTTTTCTTTTCATGACTACTCAGGAAACGAATGAAGCCCCAATCTTCTTGGATCATTTCTTGCCCAATAATGATGAGGCCCTAATCTTTTGCCCACATGAACAATGCTCAATTTCTGACAGACATGTTTGGCCTCGAAGGCAAGACCGCCGTTGTCATCGGTGGAACCGGAGAACTTTGCTCCTACATGGCGCTGGGACTTGCAAAGGCCGGAGCCGAAGTCGTCCTCGTGGGCCGCAACGAAGAAAAGGCCAATCAACGGCTAAAAGTCATTCGCGAAGCAGGTGGCAAGGGCTACTTCGCCGCAGCTGATGCAGGAAATCGACAATCTCTCAATGAACTCCTCGACTCTGTCGTCGAGCAATCCGACAAGATCGACATCCTCATCAATGGCGCGGGTATCAACTCCCCTACTCCGTTTGTCGAAATTACCGACGAAGAGGCGCTCAACATTTTTGACATTAACCTCGTCGGCGTCATGCGTGCCTGTCAGGTCTTTGGAAATTACTTCCTGAGCCGCGATGTCCAGGCCTCGATCATCAATCTTGGATCAATTTCCGGACTGAACCCTCTTTCCCGCGTTTTCACCTATTCAGCTTCAAAGGCCGCCGTTCACAATCTCACCCGCAACCTCGCCCGTGAATGGGCCGATCGTGACATCCGGGTCAATACCCTCGTTCCCGGATTCTTCCCGGCTGAACAAAACCGGTCCGTTCTCGATGAATCACGAGTTGCGGAGATTCTCCGTCACACCCCGGCTTCGCGATTTGGTAATCCCGACGAATTAATCGGAGCCACCCTCCTCCTCGCCTCAAACGCTGCAGGCGGGTTCATTACTGGCACCGAAGTGGTCGTCGATGGCGGATTCAACTCAATGACGATCTAGCGCTCGAGCTGGAAAATGGTTTCCCCTTCGCGGTAAT
>JAKMEV010000233.1:0-3721 GCA_022425785.1 Akkermansiaceae bacterium
CAAAAGCCCCCGCCCAATCGAGCGGAGCATGAGCCAGCATAAAGGCCCCGGTCACAACAAAGAATGAAATCCACGCTGGCTTTCCAAAAGGGACCTTCCAGTAATTTCCATCCATTTTCAGGAGAAATCTCATCAGAAATCCCCTCCAAAAAATCTCTTCCACCAGGGCCACGATCACCACGGCACGAAAAATACGAAGAATTAGCGAAGCCCAATAGGCCATCGGATCGCTAAAGACCCCAGGATCAAACCCTTCTTTGCGGGGAGCCAATCCCGAGAGCTTGTCAAAAAAGGAATCCGGCTTCCCGGTCATTTCGTAGTAATCATAGAGAGTCGTCGGCAAGAGCCAGGCTGCAATCCCCACAAAACCAGCCGCAACTCCAATCCACACTTTATTCGACCACTTCAGCTCATAGTGCCGCCAGAAAAAGATCAGCACGACCAACGTGGCGATCGTTTGCAGGGGATAAAAAAACTGTTCCGGCCAATGACGATACCATGGCGCGTGATCATGCTCCCAAAGCATTGCCTCTCCCACGAATTGGTAGAGCAACATGAAAACCATGAAGACTGCGAATGGCACAACATGCGCCAGGGTTCGATCTTCCCGCCAAATTTTCAGCTGCTCCATCATCAGCTTAAAGTGTTCCGATATAGCGCTCCATTGAATCCATCGCTGATTTCAAATCATCCATCCCGGTCGCGTAGCAACAACGAAGGAACCCTTCGCCACTCTCTCCAAAGGCATCACCGGGAACCGCCGCAACCTGCTCGCTTTCGAGAAGCCCCATTGCAAAATCCTTACTGCTCAATCCAAACTTACTAATATCCGGGAAGACATAAAAGGCGCCACCCGGACAATGACAATCAATCCCCATTTCGTTAAAGCGTCCCACCAGGAAATCCCGGCGTTGATGATAGCTCTCCTTCATCGAGAGATAAAGATCCTCCCCTCCAGTCAACGCCTCAAGAGCAGCAGCCTGGCTGGTAATGGGAGCACAGAGAATCCCATATTGGTGGATCTTCATCATTGCTTCAATCAGAACCGTAGGAGCACACGCATAGCCCAGACGAAACCCGGTCATTGCAAAGGCCTTTGAAAATCCATGAAGCAAAATCGTCCGCTCCCGCATTCCCGGCAGAGCCGCGATACTCAGATGCTCTTCCTCGTCGTAACGCAACTCGCTATAGATCTCATCACTGATGACAATAAGGTCGTGCTCGATACAAAGTCTGGCGATTCCTTCTAGATCCTCACGCGACGCCACCGCACCGGTCGGATTAGTGGGGAAATTCAACATCACAATCTTGGTTCGACTTGTGATCACTGCCGCCAACGCTTCGGGCTTCAGCGAGAAGCCATCTTCTTTCTTCGTCGCCACCGCCACCGCCACGCCGTGTGACATGACAATACTGGGCGAATATGAGACATAACACGGCTCGTGATAAACGACCTCATCCCCCGGATTCACCAGGGCCCGCAACGCTAAATCAAGCGCCTCGGAAACCCCGACCGTAATGAGGACTTCATCACTGCCTCGATAAGGAACATGAAAAAATGTCTCCACATACTCCGAAATCTTCTCGCGAAGGGACAGCAGGCCCAGATTTGAGGTGTAACTCGTCTCCCCGCGGTCCAGCGAACGCATCGCGGCCTCGCGGATCGGCCAGGGAGTGACGAAATCAGGCTCTCCCACCCCCAGTGAAATCACGTCATCCCGACCAATCACCAGCTCGAAGAAATCGCGTATCCCCGAACGGGGAATGGTCTGCAGGTGGCTGGCCAATTTTGAATTCAAATCCATGGGAGCAATCAGCTTATGGCGAGACTGGAAGGCGCTCGACATCGCCATCATCCCCGAAGAGGAATCCGTTTTCTTTATACGATTTCAACCGGAAGTGAGTCGCGGTGGAAATCACTCCTTCGATCGTGCTCAACTTCTCAGAAACAAAAGCCGCTACCGAGAGAAGGTCTTTCCCCTTCACGACCACCAGCAAATCGAACCCGCCACTTGCAAGGTAACAGCTCGTGACCTGGTCAAAGTGCGCGATCCTACGTGCGACGCGATCAAAGCCACCGCCCCGCTCCGGAGTCATCCGAACTTCAATGAAGGCGGTCACGTCATCCCCTTCTTCCAGAGCAGGATCGATCATGGCTTGATAGCCGCGAATCGTGCCGTCTTTTTCCCACTCCGCAATCTGCGCCTCGACATCCGCCTCGTTCAAGGAAAGTTGCGCAGCCAATTCACCAGCGGACCGCCGGGCATCCCGACGGAGAAGATTAAGGAGGTCATTCATAACTTAAATTTCTAATCGCCAAAGCAGATATCAACCGCACGAGCGGCCCGAACAACTTCGGTATCGGGTTCAATAAGGCGCAGCTCCATCACAGCCTCTTTGATAGGCACGGAATCCACGTGGTAACTCTGGTAGCTGACCATTCGTCCAAAGGCTCCTTCCTCCGCGAGCTGCGCGGCCATCACCCCAAAGCGCATTCCAAGAATCCGGTCAAGCGGTGTCGGTGTCCCACCTCGTTGCACATGCCCCAGGGTCGTGCAGCGAGTTTCCTTTCCAGTAAGTTCAGCAATCTGCGCGGCCACTTGTTCTCCGATTCCTCCGAGACGGGCTTGTCCGCCGGAATTCTCATCGATAGTAGAAATCTCGCCATCCGGACTCTTCGCGCCTTCGGCCACAACGACCAAGGAACTGGTGTAACCCATGGCCTCACGCTTCTTGAGGTGCTCGGCAACTTTCTCGTAGGAGAATGGAATTTCAGGAAGAAGAATGACATTCGCCGCGCCAGCCATTCCGCCCCAGAGAGCAATCCAACCGGCATGACGTCCCATCACCTCAAGCACCATGACCCGCTTGTGGCTTTGCCCTGTCGTGTGCAGTCGATCCAATCCGTCAACCACAGAACTCACCGCGCTATCGAAGCCAAAGGTCATCGCCGTCGCCTTCAAATCATTATCGATTGTCTTGGGAACCCCGATCACCGGCCATCCCTGTTCGTAGAGCTGCTGGGCCGTGGTCAACGAACCATCTCCACCCACGACGACGAGCGCCCCGATTCCAAGTTGATCCAGGGTCCGCTTGGCGCGATCGACAATTTCCTGGGGAACCTTGGCAACATCATCATCCGTGCCCAATTTTGCGGCAAAGTTTCCTTTGTTGGTCGTTCCGAGAATCGTTCCGCCCTGCTTCAAAATCCCCTCGGTGTCCTTTGGTGTGAGAAACTGGAAGTCACCCGGAGGCAGCAATCCTTCAAATCCATCTCGAAATCCAATTGCCTCCCAGCCTTTTGCTGCGGCCGCGCCAACGACTCCGTGAATGACCGCATTGAGACCCTGGCAATCGCCCCCGCAATTTAATATACCAATTCGCATGTTGCTGACTGTGTTGTGTGCTTTAACTGAAACCTATTGGGGAGTCGGAACCGTAAGAATCGACCGCGGGTTGGTTACCAGCTGCCCCTGCGCCTTCCAGGCGTCATAGAGTCCCCATCCCTGAGATAAAAGCCCTTTGGTGCGGCCATACCGATCGGCGCTTCCCAGCGCGATGACGATCATCCGGCGCGGCGTCAGTCTTGTCGCGCCTGTTTCCAACTTCTTCACGATGGGCTTTTTCTCGGAACTCGTGGCGGCACAGGACCCTGCAAATTGTGACATCCCGGTGATCATCCCACTGATGCCAGCGGTTCCTAAAAGCTTGTGGGTATTGC
>JAKMEV010000475.1:0-2593 GCA_022425785.1 Akkermansiaceae bacterium
GGTCTACGACTGCAAGCTCACCGAAGTTGATGAAGGCACCGACGTAGATGTCAAAATGACTCTCACCGCACCCGGCTGTGGCATGGGGCCCGTCATCGCAGCGGACGCCCAGGCACGCATTATGTCACTCAGCGAAATAAACGACGCCCGCGTCGAACTCGTTTGGGACCCAGCTTGGAATCAAGACATGATCTCCGAGGAGGGAAAAATGAAACTGGGGATGGTCTAGTCTGTCCTAGAATTACTGAAGACGTTCTTCCGCGAGGAGAATGACATCGAGAGCGTAGCGGTTTTGCGCATTTTGCACTGTTCCTAATAGGTCCCGGGCCTCCGCCGCGATTTGGGAAAATTCACCGTCCTCGGTCCGACCATAACGGGCAAATCTTGCCAGCGTCAGAGCAACCCTGAAATCATCCGAAAGTTCTTCACCCTCACGAACAACTGCATCCAAAGGCAACATGCCGCCTCGGGCGGTCTCCGTGCCTTTCTCTAGTTCGAGATCAATCTGACCGAGCCTCCCTTCGAACCCGGTGAGTTTGACCTCATAAAAATACGATTGATTGCCGAGCAGAACCCCTCCGTCACCTTTGGGGTTTTCTGGAGTATACGATTCGCCGACCAAACGCACCGACTCGACTCTCTCAGGGTCGAAGTTAATTTGCGCGCTCACATTTTCGTGCGGATTATCTCCTCCCCGAAGATTCACAAGCAACAGCGCCTTTTGGTGATCCCAGGGGCAAAGCCCCAACTCGCTTGAAACACCCACCGGCCCGACTTGCACCTGCGGTTTGGATTCGGCTTGGAGAATGTTAACCCAATTATCGACCCGAAAGTGATCAGTTCCCGGCAATTTTCCGGATTCGATCAATACTCGCTCGACAAAAGATGGATCCGCAATCTGAAGCGAGAGCGGCAGTCTCAACGAAAGATCCTGAACACTCCTTACCACGTCGGTAGAAAATGGCGAAAGCAATGGGAGATCAGCGGCAGCGACCCCGGCTTCATCGTCACCTTGGCCTTGTCCGGTGACGCCCACTCCACTCGAGAGCGGAGGATCAACCCCCAACCTCGAAAGCCCCATGAATCCCACCGTAACCACGGCAGCCACTCCAGCCATCGCCATCAGCGACTGACGACGGGCCCGCTTTTTATGGTCACTGACAAGGACGGCTGTATCGGGACGACGCCCCGACTTAAAAATCGCTTCCCGGCGCTTTTCTCCGAGCGTGAACTGATCAGCGCCAAGAGTTCCGGAGAGAAGGGCCGCCATTTCTAACATCGCCTTGCTCTCTTCAGCTAGTGTAGGATTGCCCTCCAACGCCATTGCCACCCGGGCGTTATCGAATTCGCACAACTCATCGAGAACGTATGCCGTCATCTTGGAATCTTCCGGAGTCAGTTTCATGGGACTAGAGTGATTGGGGACTTAAATTTTGAATGAGATCTTCGGGGAGGATGCTGCGAAGGCGCTTCAGACCAGCGTGGAGGAGGAAACCAACGTTCCCCGTGCTGAGACCTGTTACCTCGCTGATTTCCTCGTAGCTGAGCCCTTGCTCGAACTTTAAGAGAATGACCTCCCGCTGGTTTTCGGAAAGTCGCGACAAGGCGTCATGAACCTGCCCCACCCGCTCCTGAATATCAGCCCGCTCCGAGGGATCCCGGCGCGTCGCCGGAACTTGGGCCAATTCATCCTCTACAAGGGCGACGATACGTTTTTCCTTACGAAGGACATCAAGAGCACGATTTCGGCATACGGTGAAAAGCCAGGTTTTCAGACCATGCTGGATTTTCTTCGCATCCTGCTGATACAAACGAATAAAGGTATCTTGCACAACATCGCGGGCTTTCTCGACATCATGGAAAAAGCCAACGGCGTACCCGATCAAAGGCGACTCATACTCAGCGAGTGCCTCTCGGACAAATTTGTCCTGATCAGTGATTATCTCTTCGCAACCGTCCTGCATTATTAGTCAATTCTATGAGAGAAACGGACAATGAGCGAATTCTCTTAGAGAAATCCTCCCTTTTTTACCTCCCATTGCATAAAACTTTTGTCGCTCAACCCCAATAACTACGGTACTTTTGTAAATTTCGATGGATTTTATTAACAAATATTAAAAATTAAGTTGACCGTTATATTTTTTTATCCTAACCTCCGGCCGCGTTATGAAAAACCTTACCCTTACTTCAACTCTCGTCGCGCTTATCTCGCTTCCCGCACTCGGCCAAAGCGCTTCCAGCATTAATTCCTCTATTTCCGCCAAGGAACAGGAAATCACCCGACTTCAAAAAGAAATTACAGCTCTCCGCAGCAACCTGACAACACCCTCAGCAGCAGTCACCGCGACTGGAAGCCATGTTGTCAAAACCGGCGACACTGTGAGCTCGATCGCCCGGCAGCACAGGATGTCCCCTTCTCAAATCATCGCCCTCAACAATCTGAGCGATCCTTCAAAAATCCAAGTCGGACAGTCTCTGGCCGTATCCTCCGGATCTCCGACTCCCGCTCATGTCGCTATAGCCACCCCGGTCAAGCTGGCCGAAACGCCCGCCTCCTCGGCAAATTCGTCAAAAACTTCCGATTACCTCATAC
>JAKMEV010000246.1:0-10218 GCA_022425785.1 Akkermansiaceae bacterium
ATCTAAGACTCGCCTCAACATACGGACTCGAAGTATCATCTCCGCTATCTACGTCACGGTTCTGAACACCAGCCTTCACTACCCCAAGAGTGTTAGGACTGAAACGATGCTCGAGACCAACCAAAAAATAACTGTTGGTGCTATCCGACACAAAACCACCGTCCACTTCCGAGAGGCGGTAGGTGAACGTCGCTACCGTCTGGGGGCTCAACTGATAACGGAAATCATTATAGAACGTGAGGGTCGAACGATCAGATCCATCGATATCGTCGTAGGAAACATCATCATAGCGCACCCCGGTGTATGTTCCCAAGCGCTCCGACCAACGATAGCCTACAGCTTGGTCAGTCGACCAACGAAGGTAGTCACCAGTTACAGCCCCCTGAAAACCTTGGGAGTAATCCGGCTCCCGCTCCTTGTTTAAAGTGTTGCGACTCACGATACGAAGCCTGTCACTAATGCGGTTGGTCCAGTTAAGACCGAAACCAGCTACCGAAGAGGATTGGTCGACATCATCCCCGTTGTTTTCAATATTTTCGAAGTAATGTACAATTCCAAGACGAGCAAAAAACTCCGTTGTTGTCGAAGGAGTCCGAGAAAGAAAGGAGGCTCCCACATAGGCTGATCCATATAGGGAACTCTGGTCTGGACCGTTAAAAAAGGGCGCGGCGTTGTCGTCATGCCCAACACTTGCACCAGCTGTCCAAGTCAAAGGTAATGGCTCTGAATCGTCATTGGAAGGCGCGAGATCAAAAAGAGACTGGGCACTCGCTGAACCGAGAGGAATCAAGCTCACTGCTATTACGGTAAAATGTTTTTTCATGAATATCTTAAAATGAAGTTAAAAAGGGGCCAAGGGATTGGCATTTGCGCTTCCCTTGGCCCGGAAAATTAGAGAGTCGTGATACATGGCGGGATGGGCACCGGTGCAAACACAGGCGACAGTCCAGGAGGATTTAGCGGAGACTCTCCGCTGGGAGGACCGGCAGTATCACCCGAACCGACAGGATTACCAGAATCACTGGAACCACCCGGGAAATCCAACGGATTGGGCGTATCCACAACAGCCGAAATAGCGTCCTTGCTGAGACCACCTTTTTCAGAGTGACCCTCGCCTCCGGCCTTATCGTATTTCTCTACGACAGCCTGAATCTTGGAGATTGCGTCAGGTGCAATGGCGATTGCGCACTGGGCAATAATACGGAGTTGATCCGGAGCTTCCAAAATCGCGGTATCTACGATCAAAGCGACGGTCTTTTTGTCTGCGTCGGATGCAACGATGGCAGCCTTCACAATCTCGCAAGCGCAAGACCCGTTGGCAGCTACCTGAGTGGCGACGATCCCGAGCACATTGTTCGAGTCAGCGATTACAGCGGCTTTCACAGCATCGCTCACCTTGACACAATCAGCGGCTTTGGCAGATGCCAGAGGCGCGGCGGCAAGGAGCACTGCAGTTAGCGCGAATTTCAGCGTTTTTTTCATGATTTTTGAGATTTTCTAGGGATGAATTTTTCTTGTAAGTCTTTCTTTTGGAGCGGGTAGAGGGAATCGAACCCTCATGATCAGCTTGGAAGGCTGGAGCTTTACCATTAAGCTATACCCGCTTTGATAGGTAAATCTTTAGCGGCCAGCCCTACAGGTCGCAAGCCTTTTTTTGAGGCAAATCCATCTATTTTAAATATATTTTCAAGAGTTACGCCCAATCAGAGCCCGGTGGGATGATCGATAAAGACCGATTTAAGAGCAAATCTCTCCCCTATAAGTTCCGCGAGAGCCCTCACTCCAAAGGTCTCAGTAGCGTAATGACCTGCATAAAGGACATGTAACCCCAGTTCCTCGGCCAGAGGATGACTCCAATGAGGACCCTCTCCGGTAATAAAGGTCTGGATCCCCTCTCTGGCTACCTCCTCAACCTCGCTTCCTGCTCCTCCGGTGATAATCCCAACTAATCCCGCGGGAGAATCGAGCTCTCCCCTCACAAGCACTTCCCCTCCCACAGCGGCAGCTGCCAACTCCTTCAATTCGCCTACCGAACCTCCAAATCGAGCCTTTCTCCCCAATTCGATCCCTTTCCATGAAAAGAATGACTCTGTGTCCTTCAACCCTAGTTTTTTCGACAAAAGAATATTATTCCCAAGACTGGGATGAACATCCAAGGGGATATGCGAGCTATAAATAGCCATCCCAGCGTCCATCGCCAGCTTAAGCTTATGGTATCCCGCGCCCGTAAAAGGACGCACTCCCTGCCAAAACATGCCATGATGCACCAATAGTAAATCGACTTCCTGATCGATTGCTTTTTGGATGACCGGGAGACTGGCGTCCACAGCCGCTCCCACTTTAGTGATCGCCCCACCATTCTGAAGCTGCAAACCATTATGCGCACCCGGGTAATCAGGAATCTCTGCTGTTTTTAACTCTTCGTCCAGCAACTCCACTATCTCGTCCAATTTCGCCATAGCTCCGATCAAGAACATCTCAGCGTTTCACGCCAAGACCAAATTCTTAGAAATCATTGAACCGAGAGCTATCAGCGATCAGGGGTCAATCCCCCGATTCTCATGTCGGGACGACGATTCAAAACCCGAATTGATGCGCAAGCACCTCAGCAGGTTTGCATAAAATCCCTTTCAAATCTCAAATCTCTAACTAAAAACGCGCCCATGTCCGACATGGAGCACACTTTGGCAGCCGAAGCCACCCTCGAAGGAACCTCACTTCACACAGGCGAAAAAGTTACCCTCAACCTGAAACCAGCCCCGGAAGGTCACGGATTCAAATTTCGCCGCGTCGATCTCCCCGACAAACCCTTCATCGATGCCGACGTCTCCAAAGTCCAAACCGTCGAACGAGCCACCACTCTCGCCGAGGGATCGGTTCGCGTTCACACCGTGGAACACGTTCTTTCAGCCCTCGTCGGAATGGGCATCGACAATGCCTTGATCGAAATGGATGCCAACGAACCACCCATTGGGGATGGCTCCTCCGCTCCCTACGTCGAACTAATCAAAAAAGCCGGAGTCCAGGAACAATCAGTCCCCCGCCAGATCTGGGAAATCCGCGAACCCATTCATCTAGAAGTCGGAGACGGCTCCCTCATTACAATCGTTCCCTCCAAGGAGTTTCGCGTCTCCGTCACCAACGTGGGGAAAGACGGACGCTTCGTTCAGTATTTCTCCACCGTCGTGAATTCAGAGATCTACGAAAAAGAGATCGCTCCAGCCCGAACCTTTACCTTCTACGAGGACATCAAACCACTTCTGGACAAGGGCCTCATCAAAGGAGGCTCCCTCGAAAATGCCGTCGTCGTCCGGGGGGACGAAATCATGTCCAAGGAGCCTATGCGATTCGACAACGAATTTGCGCGACATAAGGCCCTCGACCTCATCGGCGATCTCATGCTTTCCGGGAAAAAATTCAACGGACACGTCATCGCCGTCAAACCCGGCCACGGTCCAAATACCGAAGCCGCTAAGGCTCTCCAAAAAAACTACGCCGCGATGCGCGCGATGGTTCCTCCGGTCAAACTTCCCGAAGCCGAAGCGGTTCTCGATATCAAGGACATCCTGAAAATCCTCCCCCACCGCTACCCCTTCCTCCTCATCGATCGCGTCACCGGTTTCTCATCCGAGATGAAATGCACCGCGATCAAAAATCTCACCATGAACGAGGAATTCTTCCAGGGACACTTCCCCGGACACCCCGTCATGCCAGGAGTCCTGCAACTGGAAGCGATGGCGCAAACAGCCTCCATTCTCATCATGCGCATGCCGGATAACCAAGGGAAAATTGGCTACTTCCTCAGCGCCGATTCCGTCAAATTCCGCAAACCAGTAGTCCCAGGCGACACTCTTTTCATCGACGCCGAAATCACGAAGCTCCGCCGCAACATCGGTCAAGCCATCGCCACCTGTTCAGTAAATGGCGAAATCGTCTCCAGTGCCGAACTCAAGTTCGCCGTATTGGACGCCTAACCGCCGTGATACTTGACCGTCGGTAGATGGAATCTACATTTCATCATCATGCTCACTTTTCGGCTCTTTATCCTAGCCCTCCTTTCCATTCCTCTCCTGAATGGACAAGAGAAGGAACGCTCGCTCGAAGAGCGCTATTTCGAGGATTTGGTCAAAGCTTATAATTTTGTCATCGTCCAAGAGGAGGCGTTGAAAGCGGTCGCCAGGCAATTTCCGGAACTTGCGCCTGATGTTGACCAAGTCATCGCCGAACAAAAAAGATCCTCCCTTGGCACGGCTATCGCCGCCCTCAAAAAGGAAATCGGTGAACGCCTCGGCAACAAAATGGATAAAACTGAGCAGGATCTTCGCCAGCGAATCACCAAGAACGACCTGAGCGTTCCATTGACCCAAAAAAAAGCCCGAACCATGGCCAAACAATACGCCAAGGTCAAAGACGGCTTAGTCCCCACAGACATTCTTCGCATTCTGGTTTCACTTCATCCCGAATACATCGAGACGCCCACAAAAGAAATCGAAGACGGGTGGCTCCAACCCATCGAAAAACGCAGCGGTGGAAAAACCTTCTCTATGTTTTTCCCGGGCAGTTGGAAACCCCGGGAAATGAAGAATCCCCGCAACCTGATCGGTGTGGTGCACAAAGCGGGCTATGGAATCTGCACGATGTCACTCACCGCGATTCCGGTAGCTCCGCAACTATACGAGCAGGAATACGCCAAACATTCCCCCGTCGAACTGGCCAAGCTTCTCATTCCCAAAAACACGAAAATCATTTCCACAGCAGAAGTTGACTTTACCGAAACCAAAGGAGGCTTTTCGGTCTACGACATTCAGGACGATGGACCTCCCAAAGCACGCGTCATGCAGTTCGCCGCCTACCAGGGAGAGCACTTCATCCTTCTGCAACTTTCCTTCGCTTTGAGAGATGATCACGACGTCGATTTCCTCACCAAAAAATTCAAACCCGTCCTGATGCGTTGCGCCCAGAGCCTGCGCATCAAATAGTCGACACCAAAAGCACCCGGGATGGAATTCTCCCTTCCGACTTGGCATCCCGGATGCTAGGCCTTGCGCATGGAATTGATCGACCTATCCGCATACGGAATCGAATCTGCAACCATCATCAGAAATCCCCCGGTCTCAAGTCTCTACATGGAGGCTATTCGTTACGAAAAATCCACCAGCCTCTCGAACCTCGGAGCACTCATCGCTTACTCCGGAGAAAAAACCGGACGCTCCCCCAAAGATAAGCGCATCACCAAAAATTCCGCCTCGGAGAATGTCGTCTGGTGGGGCGACATCAACATCCCCATCGACGAACACACTTTCGAAATAAATCGCGAACGAGCCAAGGATTACCTCAATACCTGCGAGCACCTCTACGTCATCGACGCCTTCGCCGGATGGGATCCCGACGAACGCATCAAGGTCCGCGTCATCTGCACCCGACCCTACCATGCTCTCTTCATGCAGATCATGCTCATCACTCCGACAGCGGAAGAATTGGCAGACTTTGGAGAACCTGATTTCACAATCTACAATGCCGGGCGATTCCCCGCCAACCGCCTCACCGAAGGCATGACCTCCAAGACCTCCATCGATGTCTGCTTCGAAGATCAGGAAATGGTCATTCTGGGAACGGAATATGCCGGTGAAATGAAAAAGGGAGTCTTCACCCTGATGCACTACCTTATGCCATTGAGGGGACACCTTTCCATGCACTGTTCCGCTACGGCCGACCCCGAATCAAATCGCAGCGCCGTCCTCTTCGGGCTCTCCGGCACCGGAAAAACCACTCTTTCCGCCGATCCGAACCGCAAGCTTATAGGTGACGACGAGCATGTCTGGACCAACAAAGGCGTCTTCAATATCGAAGGCGGGTGCTACGCCAAAGCCATCGATCTTAGCCAGGAAACCGAACCCGATATTTTCCATGCCCTCCACTACGGTGCCGTTCTTGAAAATGTCGTCCACGACAAAAACTACGTCGTCGACTACCACGACACCTCCATCACCCAGAATACCCGCGGGGCCTATCCCATCGAATTCATCAAGAATGCCCAACTCCCATGCCTCGCCGGCCACCCCACGGATCTCATCTTCCTCACCTGCGATGCCTTTGGCGTCCTTCCCCCCGTTGCCAAACTCAACCCATCCCAGGCCATGTATCACTTCATCTCCGGATACACCGCTAAGGTTGCCGGAACTGAGATGGGCGTAACCGAGCCAGAGGCCACCTTTTCAGCCTGCTTTGGCGCCCCCTTCCTTGTCATGCACCCATCCCGCTATGCCGAGCTCCTCGCCGAAAAAATGAAGGAGCACGATGTCAATGTCTGGCTCGTCAATACCGGTTGGATCGGCGGGGGCTATGGTGAAGGAGAACGGATTAAACTTAAATACTCCCGCGCTATCGTCAAAGCAATCTACGATGGCAAACTCGCTACCGCCCCCACGAAAACCGATCCCGTCTTCGGATTCGAGATGATCTCCGAGTGCCCCGAAGTGCCCTCGAGCGTCTTGATCCCAGGGGAATGCTGGAGCAATTCGGGAGACTACGACGCAAATGCCCGAAACCTCGCCGATCTTTTCATCGAGAACTTTCGATCCTATCAAGACGGAGCAAGCAAGGATATCCTCAATGGCGGACCGTCACCTGCTTAAATTTTCTTCTCACGCAATTCGCCGGCCCATCTTTGAGAGAATGGTGCTATACTCAGCTCCGACACTCAAATCACTCCCAGCTACCAGCGAATGTATTTTCGTGATTGTTCCTAATCCCTGATCTTGTCACAACTCCGCCATGCGCTTCACCGCTCTCCTTTTCACCATCTGTCTCCCCTTGAATGCTCTAAACATTCAAATAGACTACAGTCTGGACTCCAATAATTTCTTCTCCGCCTCTGGAAACCCCGGTGGCGCCACCGGAGCAACCAAGGCCAGATCCGCCCTTGAAGCCGCGGCAGCCCGCTGGAGCGCAATCATCACCCAAACACTTCAGCCTGTCTTCGCGAACGATCACCCCACCGCTGACATTCGCCTCTCTTTTCCCGATCCGTCCAACTTCACCGCCGGAGTCGAAAATCCAACAGCAATTTTTGAAGTCTACGAAGCAAGTTCCGCCGCATCCGCCGGGACCGACTCATTGGTCAGCCCTGGCTTGAGGCCCCCTGCCAATCAATATCGCAATGGCATCTCGATTCCCGCCAATACCTTTGTCATTTATGTTGGAGGTCGTGGCCTTCTGGAAGACGCCCTGACCGGAGGACTCATCGGCAACAACTACGACGCCGTCATCAACGATCCAGACAGCTTTCTCAATCGCGGATTTAACAACGGAAACCTGAGCCTACCCACTTGGGGATCCTCCATCTCTTTTAACTCCAATGAAAATTCGGACGCCGATCCAAACACCCTCGAAAGAAAATGGCACTTCGACCACACCACAGAGGTCCCCGAAGACACCAAAGACTTTTACTCAGTCGCCCTGGCTGAAATTGGACATGCTCTCGGCGTCGGACTATTTTACACCGATTGGACCAAATCCATCGTCAACTCGGAATACCGCGGACCATTCACCCTCGCGATGTATCAGGCCGAAAATGGCGGCGCCATCGACAGCCTGGAATTGCAAGGTCCTCAGAAAAGATACTTCGCCAGAGGATTCTATACCTCCAAGATCTTCAGCGGCGGCAACCCCAATTACGTTGGCACCGTGGGGCCCGATGCCCAACAACCTCTCCTCTTCCAGGCCCGCCCTAATGCACCTCCTCCTTCGTCCCCTGACCTTCTCGACTTCGTCCCCGGGATTATTCTCGGCGAACGGTTCGAAATCACCAATCTCGACGTTGCAGCAATTAATGACATCGGATGGAGTCTGATCGCTCGCCCACCTGAAAACGAAGTCTCCTACGTCACCCTCACCAGAGGTCCTGCAGCAACAGTCACCCTGACCTTCCCATCCGAAGTCGACGCCTCCTACACCATCCAAACTTCCACAAATATGGTAGACTGGATGAACGTCACCCCCGCTTTCCCAAGCGAGGGAACCACAAGCGACTGGAAGGACGGGGAAGCAGGATTTAGCGACCCGCTTGGCCCGGCTTCTGCGCGGAGCAAAAAATACTACCGTGTCTTAAAGAACAACTAGCGCATCTGCTCTCCAAACCGCGCAGATACGCCATATCTTCGCCGGGAAAACGCCCTCTTCAATTTCGCTTTCCGAATCCGCCCCACAATTGTTGCGATTTCAGGAAGCACTTTGGATCCCTCTCTACTTGGATCTTTCAAGGCCCCTTGGAGCTTCCAGCTTCGTGATTCCCTCCCAAATCATTCAATTCCCTGAAAGAATCATCATTCCAGAGTCGTTTTTTATTGCGAAACAGTCTCAATAAGCTTTCTTTTCCCTAACGATTTCCATGTCCAACCTCGCACTCCATCTCGAACGTGACTCCGCGCTGACGCTCAGTCAGGCCTCAACGGGTTGTGATTTCCAGATCCGGGCCGTTGATGGCCCGGCCTGTCGCCAACTACGGGATATCGGATTTTGCGAGCAAATGCGCGTCCGCAAGCTCACCAACGGTCGCAACATGCTTTGCACCGTCTGCGGGACCCGCCTCGCCCTGAGCAAAGATCTCGCTGACCAAATTCAGGTCATTCCGGCCTAATCTCACCGACTTCTTCTCCGATGAGTTCTTCCTCCATCGAGGCCCATATCGCCCTGATCGGAAATCCCAATTCCGGAAAAACCACCCTTTTCAACGCCCTCACCGGGCAAAATCAAAAGGTCGGCAATTACGCAGGGGCAACCGTCTCCCGAAAATCCGGCCAGTTTTTCACCCCGCACGGACACCAGTTCGAAGTCATCGATCTTCCCGGTTGCTACTCTCTCAGCCCAAATTCCCCGGACGAAGAAGTCACCCGTGATTTCCTCCTCGGTGATCAGGAGGGCGAAACCCCACCCGATCTCATCCTCTGCGTCCTCGATGCCACCCAACTCGAACGCCACCTTCAACTTCTCCTTCAGGTCATCGATCTCGGCTACTCTGTCGTCGTTGCCCTCAACAAAATCGATAGCGCCGAAACCCAAGGCCTCCGCATCGACCCCACTTCGCTGAGCGAAGACTTCGCTGTTCCTTTCGTCCCGCTCAGTGCGCTCAACGAACGCGGCATCGTCCAACTCAAACAAGCTCTGCGCTTCCCCTTCCCATCCGCTCCCGGTCGCCTTTGGAAAGGCCCCGCCAAGTTGGAAGAATCCATCGAGCTCTCCACCAAGATTGCCGAAGAAGAAGGACTGCCTAAACCAGAGGCCCACGGCATCCAGCGAATCGCCTGCCCTGAAGATGCCGACACCGAAGCCGAACAATTCATCGTCAAGACGCGCACCGAGTTCATCCAACGCGCCGTCGAAGCCGGACTGCAACGCCCCGACGACTCCGCCCAGGATTTCACTGACAAAATCGACGCCCACGCCCTTCATCCCATCAAAGGCTGGTTCATATTCTCCGGCATCATGTTTGCGGTCTTTTGGACTATCTTCGAATTCGCCTCCATCCCGATGGACTGGATCGACGGAGCCTTTGGCTCGCTCGGCGAGTGGGTCACCAGCAAGATGGACGAAGGCGATTTCCAAAGCCTCATCGTCGATGGCGTCATCGCCGGAGTTGGCGGCGTCCTCATCTTCCTTCCACAAATCGTTCTTCTCTTTCTCTTTATCAGCCTGCTCGAAAGCAGCGGCTACATGGCCCGCGCAGCCTACCTCATGGATCGTGTCATGAGCAGAGTAGGGCTCTCCGGGAAATCCTTCCTCCCTCTCCTCTCCGGATACGCCTGTGCCATCCCCGGCGTCATGGCTACCCGCACCATCTCCAACGCCAAGGAACGGCTTACTACCATCCTCATCCTTCCCTGGACCTCCTGCTCGGCACGCCTTCCGGTCTACGTCATGCTGATCCCGTTCCTCGTCACCGGCAGCCTTTCTCAAACCGCCATCATGTTCGGCATTTACGCCGTCGGCACCATCACCGCACTCCTTGCCGCCAAGTTCCTCAAACCCCGCCTCGGCGCCACCGAACCACCGCAATTCCTCCTCGAACTTCCTCCCTATCAAAAACCCCAGTGGAGTCATGTATTCCATCAGGTCTGGGAGCGCGCTTTTTCCTTCGTTAAGAAAGCCGGAACGCTCATTCTCGGTATCAGCATCCTCTTATGGTTCCTTGGCACCTATCCCAAGAGCAATTCCGATGAC
>JAKMEV010000312.1:0-2993 GCA_022425785.1 Akkermansiaceae bacterium
TCCCAGAACCTCAACATTCCCCTCTACGTTCTCTATGGCGGAAAAGACGTCTTCTCCGACCCCAAGGATGTGAAAATCTTCATGGAAAACCTCCCCGCAACCACGAAGTCCGAACAGAGCTTCTACCCTGAAAGTTTCCATCTTCTGTTCCACGACCACCAAAGTGACAAGGTCGTTGCAGACATCGAAAAATGGCTCCGTAAACTCCCCGCACACTAGATTTTCCTCATTGCCTCTCTACTTTCCCTACGCCATCGTTTACTCATCCCTACCAACTACGATCCTTGAAATTCCACCTTCTCCTCAGCCTGCCGCTCGCCTTTCTGACTGCGTGTTCAGATCTCGATCCCAAGGAAAAAGACAAACCCAAGGCCAAAAATACCAGCCAGGTCGCTCCAGAGCCGCCTCTTCCTGAGCAGGCTAGTGATGGAATCGATTTCTCGGACCCTGATACTTCAGGAGCCCTCCTTACCGACGATAAAAAGAAAACCGTCACTGGGCCCGCACCGACATCCAAACCAATCGAAGGAGACAACGTGATCAACGTCACTCCTCCCCCTCCGCCTACTCTCCCGGACGAATAGAAATCTCTTTTCTTCCCTCAAATGTCAGAGCGACCACGTAAATTCAAAGCCGAGCCCTATGAGTGGCATGAGATCATCGAGGTCGAGGTGGTCGGCTTGTCCAATCTCGGCGCCGGAATTGCCAAACCTAACGACTGGGTCGTCTTCATTCCCTTCGCGCTGCCCGGAGAAAGGATTCGCGCCAAAGTCTGGCGCAACGAGGCAAATTGCTCTCATGCCGATCTCGTAGAGATTCTCACACCCTCGCCTGATCGCATTGAAGCCCACTGCCAACATTTTGGCGTATGCGGTGGCTGCCAATACCAAAACCTTCCCTACGAAAAACAACTCGAATGGAAGACCCGCCAGGTCGCAGAGCTTCTCGTTCACATGGTCGGAATCGAAACACCGGTGCAAGCAGCCATTCCCTCTCCCAAGCAATGGGCCTACCGCTCCAAAATCACGCCCCACTTTCAAAAACCCCAGCCTAAGAAGCCCATCCCGATCGGCTTTCTGGAACACAATCGTCGCCACCGTCTCGTCGACATCTATCACTGCCCCATTGCCATGGATCAGATCAACGCTGATCTCCAACGAGCCAGAGACGAGGTTAAGAAAAGCGCTGCTTCATACAAAAAAGGATCCACCCTTCTCCTCCGGGCTACCGACGGAAAAGTCGAAACCAATCACCGCAATCCGGTTTCAGAAAAGGTGGGTGATCTTACTTTCAATTTCCTCGCCGGGGACTTCTTCCAAAACAATCCCTTCATCCTAAAATCCTTCACGGGCTACGCCGCCGAGCAGGCCAAAGGACCAGATCAAAAGTATCTCCTCGATGCCTATTGCGGCTCAGGCCTCTTCGCCCTGACTCTCGCCAAAAACTTCGAAGAAGTGATCGGAATCGAAGTATCCGAATCATCCGCCGATTGGGCCCGGAGAAACGCCCTTACCAATGGAATCGAGAATGCACAGTTTATTGCCGCCTCCGCCGAGCACCTTTTCGCAGACATTCAGTTTCCACCGGGCAACACCTCGGTCCTCATCGATCCTCCCCGCAAAGGCTGCAGCGAAGACTTCCTTCAGCAACTCTTTAATTTCGGCCCAAGTCGCGTAGTCTATGTCTCGTGCAATCCGGCCACGCAAATGCGGGATCTGAAATCCTTCCTCGCACAAAGGTATCAACTCGAAGAGATTCAACCCTTTGATCTCTTCCCGCAGACCCGCCACCTCGAGTGCGTCATCACGCTTTCGAAGAAGAACTAGACACCAACGGGATGCCAGGTCGTCTTAACTTCCTGGAAATCGGTGATGAGATAGGGATCTTCTTTCAGTGATCTATTCGGGTGCACCGAAACACGTTTCAAATTCTCGGCCGCCTCTAATTCAAGAGCCCGTTTTTCGTCAGAGTCACTCGAGCAAAGCATGAGCGCATTCACGTCCATGTGCTTGGCAAACTCGGGTCCCAATTCGTCTCTCTTACCGGTCAGAATATTCACCACACCTGCTGGAACATCCGATGTTGCGAGAACTTCCGAGAAGGAAATCGCCGTCGTGGCATCTTGGGGAGACAGCACCACGGCGCAGTTCCCACCCACGATCACCGGAGCAAGAGTCGATACCAACCCAGAGAGACTTCCCCGAGCCGGGGCTATAATCCCCACCACGCCATTTGGCTGAGGGGCCGAGAAATTGAAATGCGAAGACGCCACCGGATTTACCGACGAAAAGACAGCCTGATATTTGTCGCTCCATCCCGCATAATATACCAGAAGATCAATGGCCCGCGCCAAATCCTCACGTGCTTTATCCTCACGGAGACCGTGAGACACTAACTCGGAAACGAATTGTTCTCCCCGTCCGTCAAGGATCTCAGCAATCCGATAAATAATCTGCCCCCGCAGATAAGCCGTTGCCTTGGCCCAACCAGCGCTTGCCTTACGAGCCGCCACCACGGCTTCCCGAAAGTCCTTGCGACTCGCCTGAGACATATTTGCCAACAAGGCGCCGTCCTTTCCGCGAACCTCAATCACGCGGCCCGATTCGGTTCGGGGAAATTTCCCTCCAATGAAGAGTTTGTAGGTTTTCTTAATGGTCATGACGAATTTGTTAGAGGTCGAGATAAGCAGACAGTCCGTGAAGTCCTCCCTCACGTCCAATCCCGCTTTCCTTGTATCCGCCAAAAGGTGAGGTCGGATCAAATTTGTTATAAGTATTAGCCCAGACAACACCCGCATTGAGCGACGTCGTCATTTTGAAAATCTTGGATCCTTTATCGGTCCAAACCCCACCGCTTAATCCATAACGCGTATTATTCGCTTTCTCAATGGCTTCCTGTGGCGTCCTGAAAGTTTGAATCGCGAGTACCGGACCGAAGATTTCCTCCTGCACAATACGATGACTCTGCGCGCAGTCCGTAAAGAGCGTTGGCTT
>JAKMEV010000330.1:0-2357 GCA_022425785.1 Akkermansiaceae bacterium
CCACTAAAGTGCGGGGGTTAGAATCGGCGTGATCTCCCCATCGGGCGCTCTCGGCTTTCATTGCTAATCGAATTCCCTGCGCCCGGGCATCCCACTGGGCGGCTCCATTTTCAGGAGTCAGCGCTCCATCATTGAACATGTGTTTGTAGGCCCGATCTGCAAATCGCAGTGCGTATTCCGGATTGTCGGTTAACCACGCATTGATCGAAGTTGGACGATGCTCCGTCCCCGAACGAGAATGCGTGATAGAGTTAATGTTCAGGTTACCGGTGGAAAGTCCATTTAGCCCGGCCCGCTCTGCATCGTGGCAAAAGAACATATATTTCCCGGGTGGATTTACCCGGCGCATCGCACGAACATTGTTCTGATCCCAGTCAGTGTTTCCGGCATGAAAGTTCAACACCAAATAGTCGATAAAACTATCCATATCGAGATACTCTTCCACGGTTGCAAGGTCACCTGCTTCAGCCGCATCAAGCACCGCCCGCCAACTATCAAGCATCTGCGAATTTACCTCTGCCTGAGTTCCTTTGATCACCTCGATCCGATTTCCCCCAACGATTCGGAAGCCCTCCCAATCATCCTCTTCCCCTCCGAAACGCTCAGCGGTCCATTCTTCCTCGATCCGTTCAAAAAGGTGATGCATCCCGAAGTAGAGTCCGTTGAAGTAGACATGAACTTCATTTTGAAGAGCTTCGGGATAACCCATCGCAAAGCGGGCATCGCGGAACCACTGATCGCGAATATACATCCCGTATTGGCGTACCGCCGCAGACGGGTGAACCCAGGAATTACCATTACCACCTCGTAAAATAATTTGGTTGAAAGTCTCGGTCGGAGCATCGGAACCAAAGAGTGGAAAGCGTAATTTTCCGGCTCCATATTCATTACGAAAAGCGAGGCGAAAGTTATGTTTCCCACGATTCGGATTGCGGGAAGCATTACCATTCATCCGCATTCCAGCATCCACCTGGATAGGTGAACCGTCCGCAAAATCGATCATTTCCACCGAGACCCGCCGCTCAGACGCTGCGCCCGCATCCTGCGGGTTGACTTGAATGCCAGTTTGTTGGTCAAACAAATTCGCAACATCAGTCACAATTGAAATTGTCGGGAGATCTCGCAGAGATTCCTTGAGCTCTTCTCTTGAGTATACAGATCCAACGATATCGGGATCCATCTGAAAATCACCAGGGATCGTGCTTCCATTTCGTGACCTCCAAGGCATGGGATAGCCAGGTGGTTGTGCCGGTTGATTTAGAACATCATCAAGAAACAAGTAAGTTTGAGTATCAACATTCGATGCTCGAAATCCGGCTTTGAATGCCGCCGCTCGAAGCACTGTGCTCGTAGTAACCTCAACCAATGCCGAAGGGGGCGAGGTCTCATTAGCGGAAGTCACCTGTGTCCCATTAAGCAAGGTTGGATTACTACCATCAGTTGTGTAAATAATTGTGGCTCCAGGAGTTGCACTTCCGATAGTCACGTCGAAAGGAGCTTCGAAAAATCCACGATCGACATCGAAAGTGGTGTCGCGAACGTAGCCGGAAGATTCAATCCCGGCATTTGGAGCTCCAGGAGTTGGAGCAACTAAATAACCTACAATCACTCCACCGGAAACATCACGAGTCTCCGCTGTTAATTTAGGGATCAATAAAACATCCGAGCTACCTGTGCTATCGTTAAGCATCTGGAATGCTAAAATATTCTCTCCACTCCGAAGCTTTCCCGCGAAGTCGAGAGGGAAGCTTTCCATCGCGTCTCCCTCGCGGATTTCTCGGCGCTCAGTCGAGATCGAATCGAACGCCAAAAGATCAGGCAGGTTCGCAGAAGCGACAAGTTCGCCGTTAAGATAAGCCGCAAAACCATCCTCATAGAACAACTCCAAGGTCATCTCCACCACCTCGGCAGGGTTATCGACCTCGAAAGCGATTCGGAGATAAGCACTCGCCGCGATCCCACGCATTTCCGAAATTGTATTCCCTCCCGCACCAATGAAATTTGGGAAACTATAACCATAGCCAATCCCAGTTTGGGCAGAGTTCCAACCAGAATCATCAAATCCGGTTAAGCGCCACGAATCTTCAAGGTCAGCTGGAGGGACCGTCCAAGTTCCCGGCGCAGGCCAAGGAACCAAGGTCTTCGATTCAGTGACCGAGTTCGTGCCCGTTCCATAAGCCACCCCAAAAAACTGTTTTGGAAATTCCGAAGCAAATTGGCTCAGAGGTGTAATACCATCAGTGTCAATTAACGCGAGATACTCACCACGAGCAGAGAGCGAAAAATTGGTATGAAGGTCGCCCTGCGGATCTTTTCGGTCCTTACCCGACGCAAAAATTATAAGATATCCTCCCGCC
>JAKMEV010000367.1:0-4630 GCA_022425785.1 Akkermansiaceae bacterium
GAAGTAGGATGATCCGATCTCTGCCTTGAGCCCGTCGAGGACAGGTTTCAGCTTTGCCAGCGAGGTAAAGTTTTGAAATTCGCCGGGACGGAGAAACTCGATATTCCAGTTTTTGATACAGGAATTGGCGAGGTCGCCATCGCGATAGACACGGTGATGAAGTTTGATGTTTTGTGCGACGCGGGCCTGGAATTCCTCGTCGTTTTTAGGCGGCTCACCGTCTAGCCAGGTTTCGACCGAGGTTGAGTTGACTTGGGTAATGCCGTGACGTTTCGCGGTCTCGATGTGAACGAGGAGTTGTTCGACCGCGCCATCTTCGTCGTCGGGATTCATCGGGTTGACTCCACCCACCATCATGACGAGTTGGGCTTCGAGACCGAGACTTTTTAAGTTGGTGATAAGTTCATCGGCATCATCGGATTTAGTGCCACCGAAGGAAGAGATTTGAATGGCATCGACTTTGACGGGAGAGAGTTCGCAAATGTCGCGGGAGCCGGCGTAGACGACGAGGTCTCCGTCGGCATTACGGGGAAGGTTGCCGTGTTCGTCAGGAACGAGGCCGTCGATGAATCCAAGATGGGTTCCGAGGATGCCTAGATCGATGCCGGAGGTGTTTTCGATAGAAGGAATTGTCATAAGGAGAGATTTTCAGATGGAAAAGGGATAGGGAATGGGAAATTTATTTTCTTCGGTTGGGCAGACGTTTGCCTTCCATCCGCGCTTGGATGAGGTCGGGGCAATTCCCCCGCATACGTAGTTTTTCGCAGGCCGCTTCGATCCGGAGGCTTTGGCGGACCGGTCGGTAGCCGAGGCGTCGGGTCACGCAGTCGTTGAGCAGGTCGAGGTGTTCGTCTTCAAACTCTACGACTTTTCCGCAATCGACGCAGACAAGGTGGTTGTGGGTGGGGCGATCGAGGAAGTTCGGGTCGTAGGTGGTTTGGCCGTCGCCGAGCTCGATTTCGTGAATGAGTCCGGCTTCGTCGAGTAAGGCGAGAGTGCGGTAGACGGTGGCTCTGGAAGCTGCCGATCCTGCCGAACGGAGGCGGTCGAAGAGTTGTTCCGGAGTAAAATGTTCGTCGGAAGCAAAGATGACGTCGACGATTTCATCGCGCTGCGAAGTCTGTCGAAGACCTTTTTTACTGATGAATTGATCGAGCCTTTCCCGGATACTTTCTTCCATGCTGGGTGGGATCATAGTGATTTAGATTGAATATTGAACCCCGAAAATCGAAGATTCGCAGCGTGAGAGTTGTTTTAGCGCTGTTGAGCCTGGCTTTGGTGTCGTGTGGGTCCTCCGAGCGGTTTAGAGTTCGGCAGTTTCATTTGCGATCCGACACGGTGGCAGACGGGAATGAATTTATTAGGGCAGAGATGAACAAGCGGCTGTATGGAGCGGTCACCGAGAAGACGCGAGAGTTGAGAAAAGGGCACTTTTATGCGTTGAGCTGGCGTGAATTGAGTGGGAACCGACCGGTGAAGATCGTGTTCGAATACCGGCAGCAGTCGACAGGGGCGAGGATTAAAAAAATGACGCGGGTTTTGCCTCCGTCTCCTGAAGGGAGGACCGAATTTCAAATTACGGGACCGGATTACTATCAAAACGGTCGCGTGCTGGCTTGGCGGATGACTTTGTTAGATGGATCCGAAGTGATTTCCCGCAAACAATCCTTCCTCTGGGAGTAGCGATGAGTGTTTGGATATCGCGCTATGAGTTGCAATCGGCGATGGGACTGGGTGCCAGGACGGAGCGGCGGATTTACTCCGGGGCCTTGATTCGGGTGGGAGAGGGATTTGGATGTCTTCATCCCTGGCCGGAGCTAGGTGATCCTACTCTTGAAGAGTGTCTGGAGGATTTGAAGGGGCCGAGGAAGTCTCGCTTGGTAAAGAGGGCTTTGTATTGTGCGGAGGTTGATGGGAGAGCCCGGGAGGAGGGGGTGTCTTTGTTTGAGGGTGTGGTGGTTCCGAAGAGTCATTTTTTGATGGTTGGGATTTCCGAGGAGGGCTTGGAGGAGGCTGCAGAGCGGGGGTTCTCCGTGGTGAAGGTGAAGGCGGGGAGGATGGTGAGGGACGAGATGGAGAAAATTCGCCATCTTTCATCCCGGTGGCCGAATATCCGGTGGAGGATCGATTTTAATGAACTGGCAAATTGTGAGGAACTGCGGGGGATTCTTTCCCGGTGGGAGAGAGAGGAATTGAAGAGAATAGATTTTGTGGAGGATCCATCGCCTTTCCGTCCGGGGGATTGGGCGGGGCTGCCGGTTTCGGTGGCAAATGATCGCGAGATGGCGAGAGACGGGGGGACGTCGGAGGTTTTGGTGATTAAACCGGCTATTGAGGAGATCCCCAGTGCGTCGAGTCAACGTGTTGTAGTGACCAGTTACCTGGATCATCCGATTGGCCAATGTTTTGCGGCCTACGAGGCGGGAAAATTAGGGATTAGGGAAATCTGCGGCTTGCAGAGTCATGGCGTGTTTGTAGCGAATCCGTTCAGCGAGGAGTTGGGTGAGTTGAGTCCGGAATTTCGATGCCCAGCAGATAAGGGTCTGGGATTCAGTGACCTATTGGGAGTTATGGATTGGGTGAAAAGCTGATATTTAGGTGTTTCGATCGATTGTTTTATTACGGAAACTATAGATTTACTAATACTTGATAGAAATTGAGTTGAGTATTGAGAGGGGGAGGTTATACTAAGGGTTGGTTTTAACTATCATCCCCATGAAAAAAAGTAGAGGACTGCAAATATTAGCTGGGCTTTCGCTTGGTTCACTCATCGCGCCACTCGCAATGGCCCAAGATCCCGACATCTTTGACGTTGTTTTCCTCAGTGATACGACGGGAAGTATGGGTCCTCTTATCAATAGTGCTCAAGATTCCAGTAATGCAATTCAGACCGCCTTCCTAAGCAGAGGAGATGTTCGGTTTGGGGTGGGTGAGTATAAGGACGGAAATGCCGATGCCTTTGGATTCCGTTATAATTTGGAGGGTGAGGGAGCTCCCATCCTATCCAACGACGCGGCAGCGGTTTCCGGGGCGATTGGTGCCTGGGGTGCCAGTGGAGGCGGAGATTTCCCTGAGGACGGACTTTTAGGTCTTCGCGAAGTTGCCTCGACAGCTCCGTGGCGTGATGGATCCCGCCGAATGATTTTCTGGTTTGGTGACGACACCAGCCTTGATCCAGGGAGTGATGGCACGACAATGGCGACAACCCTCGCAGCCTTGAACGAAGAATGTGTGCAGGTGATCGCAGTCGATCTCAATCGACTTGATGGATTAGGTCAAGCTACTGAGATTACCGAAACGGTCCTAGATTGTGGACTGATCGGGGGATTGTATCGGGAGGTGACCATCGAAGAAATTGAAGAAGAAATCGACGGAATTCTTCTTGGGCTTTTCGACGAAGTGATCATTGAAACGCCCTCAGGTGGAGATGATTTGGAAAATCCTTCTGTGGCATCTACGGTGCGACTTATTGGAATTACGATGTCCAATACCATCAGTCGTGATGTCGGAGGACGCCTTTCCCGTCTTCGTGCCGGAGGATCTGGTGCTCTGTCCGTAACGCAAACACCATCGACGCTTGCCCCCGGAGGCAAGGCGGTGATTCCCGGACATACCGTCGTGGAAAATCGCTTCAGTGTTTGGGGTGATATCTACGCTTTCTCACAGGATATCGACGGACAGAATATCGGCGCAACCTTATCAGCTATTCTCAGAACTCCTGATACCGAATTGGATATTTTCGGAGGAACAGTTGGCGTGGATTACCGTCTGGACAGTAATTGGACCATTGGTTTCGGAGTTGGAGCAGCGAATGGAGAAGCTGACTTGAACGGAGTTGGTGATCTCGACATCGATAGTGTGGGCATTATGCCGTATGTCTCGTTTTATAAGGAGGATGTCATTCAAGGTGCCGACTTTTATGCAGACTTGATGTATGCCCACACCGATTCAGATTACGAGGCCAATGGAGCCAGCGCGAGTGGTGATTCAAGCTTGATTGAGTTGAATGTCGGGTTGAATTACAATGCCGGAGCCTTGATTCACGGGCCATATGCCCAGATTCGTTCGCTCGATGGTGACATCGATACTGTGGTCGATTTTGAATCTTTGGCGACCCAACTTGGGTATCAGGTTTCCCGTCCAATGCCGTATGGAAACGGAACCTTGATTCCGCAGGTCCGTGTCGCATGGGAGCATGAATTCGAGGCTGATAATGGAAGCATCGGTGCCACTTCTTTGGGAGAGCTTGACGAGGACATCTTCATCGGTGGAGTTGCGGTGAACTACCTCCTTGATAGCGGAGTGAATCTTGGCCTCGATTATCAGGCCCGTCTGGGAGAGATCTCCGAAAGTCACTACGTTGGCTTGAATGCCGGATTTAAGTTTTAATTCGCAAGGATAATTTAAAAGCAACTGTCTTGCCGCATGTCGGAAAGGCGGTTTTTTTGTCGGTAAATTGCCTTGTTTGCATGGCAATGTCGGAAGACCGTTTCGGGGTGTTGAAATTTCCATCTTGGAACAATTGCGAACCGTTGTTGATGAGCGGAGATGCGGCCTTGGATGAGTGGTTGGGTGGAAGAGAAGAGTTTCAAAACCATCTTGTTTTCAAAACTTCCGGGAGTAGTGGCGT
>JAKMEV010000379.1:0-7848 GCA_022425785.1 Akkermansiaceae bacterium
GAAGCGCGGCAGGGCGAGCACGAAGGGACGGAGACGAAGGCATTGGTTGCAAGGACGCCTTCTTTGGCGATTCGATCAAAGGTGGGAGTTGAGACGATGTCGTTTGCAGAGGGATTGGCTGGGTCGGCATAGGCCGAAGCGTAGCGCCCGAGGTCGTCGGCGAAGAGAAGGAGGATATTGGGCTTATCTTTGGCGAAGGCGGAGCCGACCAAGAGAGTTGGGAGTAGGAAACGAAGCATGGGGTTGAGTAGGCTGGATATTTGGAGATTGGAACTACCGAGTTTCTGAGCTCAAAACTTTGATGACAGTCTCATTTAACGGTTTAATTTTTCAAACAGGATCGAAGGGTGCGGACGACTCCTTCGGCGAGAAGTTTGGAGCCTTCCTTGGTGTAGTGGACGTCGGCCTTGCGTTGGTGCTTGGCGACTTTGTCGAGCGAGGCGTGTCCGTGGAGATCGTTGACGGCGACGTTCAGCTTCTCCATTAGTTTGACCGCGGCGGCGTTGAATTTTTGTTCGTCGCCGGGAATACGGCCACGGCTTCCCTCGGGCACGGGAGTGGTGGTGCAGAAGATGAGAGTGGCCTTGGTTTTCTTGAGACGTGTAACGATCTTTTCGAGATTCGCGAGATAGTCTCTGATCGAGGAAAGCTGACGGGCTTCGGGGTTCTTTTTAATGGCGTCGCCCTTTTGCGGCACGATCTTGGCGTTGGGAAGGGGTTGGCCGATATACTTGAGATCGTGGAGGCCAAAGTTGAAGTGAATGACGTCCCACTTGGTGTCGCCGAGCCAGGCCTCGATTCGGGTGACGCCGTTCGCGGCGTAGGCGCAGTTTTCGGGGCGCTTGCCGTCCTTCTGCATTGGCCGAACAACATTGGCCTCGCCCTTGAACATCTGCTGCACGAAGGGGGTGTAGCCGATGGAGATGGAATCCCCGAGGAGGAGAATGTTGGGGAATTCGTTTTCCTGAGAGTGAAGGAGGGAACTGCCGAGGAGCGTGATGAGCAATGCGCGTAACATACTTCCTATACGTTGCGATTACGGGGAATTGTCAGGCCAGGATGGGCTCCACTACATGGCCGTGGACGTCGGTGAGACGATAGTGGCGGCCCTGGAATTTGAAGGTGAGCTTTTCGTGGTCGATACCAAGGAGGTGAAGGATCGTAGCTTGGAGGTCGTGGACGTGGACTTTGTCTTCGACGGCATTGAAGCCGATGTCATCACTCGCTCCGTGGGAGATGCCGGGCTTCACGCCGCCGCCGGCCATCCAGATTGTGTAGGCGTGGGGATGGTGATCGCGGCCCCACTTGGGACGATTGTCAAAGGAACCCTGGATGAAGGGCGTGCGTCCGAACTCGCCGGCCCAAATGACGAGGGTGTCTTCGAGAAGGCCGCGGGCTTTGAGGTCACTGACCAAGGCGGCGGAAGGTTGGTCGGTATCACGACATTGGTTGTAGAGCTCGGTGGTGAGCGAACGATGCTGGTCCCATCCGGCGTGCATGAGTTGGACAAAGCGCGTTCCGCGTTCGACGAGACGGCGAGCGAGGAGACAGTTGCGGGCAAAGGTGCCGGGCTCGTTGACACTGGGGCCGTATTGCTCGAGTGTGGCTTTGCTTTCGCCGGAAATGTCGGCGAGCTCGGGCACGCTGGTTTGCATACGGTAAGCCATCTCGTATTGCGCGATGCGCGTGGAGATTTCGGGGTCGCCAACTTCGGCAAGTTTGCGTTCGTTGAGTTGGGCAATGCCGTCGAGCATGTTACGACGGAGCTTTGAATTCATCCCCTTGGGATTGTTGATGTAGAGAACGGGGCTTTCGCCGGCGCGGAATTTGACGCCCTGGTGACGACTGGGAAGGAAGCCGGAGCTCCAGTAGGAGTCGTAAAAGATTTGTCCACACGTCGTGCCTTTACTGATGGAAGTCATCACGGCAAAAGTGGGGAGGTTTTCGTTCATGCTTCCCAAACCGTAACTTAGCCAGGCACCGGCGGTAGGGCGTCCGGCGAGTTGGTTGCCGCTGAGGAAAAAGTTTATGGCGGGAGCATGATTGACCTGCTCGGTGTACATGCTCTTGATGAAGCAAATGTCGTCGGCGATCTTCCCGGTGTAAGGCATGAGGTCGCTGACCCAGGCACCGCTTTCGCCATATTGCTTGTAGGGCTCGATGGGCGAGAGAAGTTTTCGTTTGTCGGCGGCGGCAGACATCGTGCTAAACCGTTTACCTTCCATGTAACTGGCCGGGACGGCCTGTCCGTGGCGTTTTTTAAGTTCCGGCTTGTGGTCGAAAAGCTCGAGGTGGGTCGGTCCTCCGTTTTGGAAAAGAAGGATAACGCGTTTGGCTTTTGGCGCCACTCGTTTGATGGCGGCGGGCAGTTCGGCGTCGTCAGCCTGCGATTCCTGACCGAGCAAAGAAGCGAGCGCCGCAACACCGATACCGGTGGAGCTTTTGCTAAAGAACTGGCGTCGGTTGACGTGGTATTGGCGTTCGAGAAGCGGGTCCATTTATTCTTTGGTCAGGGATTCGTCGGTATTGAAAAGGGAAAGGCAAACGGACGTGAGCGCGGCTTGCGTGATGGGCGGAAGATCGGAATGCGCGGGCGTTTCTCCGATGGCGAGGAAGGCTTTCGCTTCTTCCTCGTTAATGAGCGGAAGGGCCTGCTCGTAGTTTTTCACAAGAATGCCGAGTTCTTCGGGATGTGGTGATCGCGAAAGAAGAATCTTGAAGGCTCGCGCGAGAATTACTTTGGGATCGGTGGACGATTCCTTGGCGGCTCGGTTCACCAACGCACGGGCGGCTTCGGCATAGTGAGGATCGTTGAGAATGGCGAGTGCGTGGAGTGGGCTGTTGGTAAGAGTGGCGCCGACTTCACACATTTCGCGCTTTGCGGTGTCGAAGAACATGGGTGGCGCGCTGATACGACGCCAAAAGGTGTAAAGGCTGCGGCGGCGGAGTTTTTCTCCGGAGTCAGGTGCGTATTTCTTTTTGCCGAAGGTGACCTCGGACCAGAGTCCGGGTGGCTGCCAGGGTTTGACAGGGGAGCCGCCGATGGTGCTGACGAGATTGCCACTGGCGGCGAGGGCTTGGTCGCGAATCATCCAGGACGAAAGACGAAGACGAGGGCCACGGGCGAGGAGGCGGTTGTCGGGATCGCGTTCGAGTTGGAGCGATGAGACATTGGACGACTGACGATAAGTACGGCTGGTGACGATGGTGCGGACGAGGTGCTTGTAGTCCCAGTTGTGCTCCATGAAGTCGGCGGCGAGCCAATCGAGGAGGCGCGGGTGGACGGGGATTTCGCTTTGCACGCCGAAGTCTTCGGGGCTTTTGACGAGGCCGATGCCGAAGAGTTCCTGCCAGAGTCGATTGACGGTGACGCGGGAGGTCAGTGGATGGTCGGGAGAGACGAGCCACTTGGCAAGGTCGAGGCGGTTGGGAGTTTTTTCAGTCTTAAGTTGTGGGAGGACGGCGGGCGTGTGGGCTTCCACTTCTTCGCCGCGTTGCTCGTAGGAACCGATGGCGAGGATATAAGTTTTTCGTTTCCCGGCTTGGTCTTCCATTATCATGACCTTGGGAAGTCGGTTGCGGAAGTCGTCGAGCTTCTTCTTTGCGGCGGCTTCCTTCTTTTGCAATTCGGCGAATTGGGGATTGCCGTCTCCGTAGCTGTCATTGACGAGTTGATGTTGGGCTTTGGTACGGCGTTCGGAAGGCGTTCTCAGGGCGTTGATGAAACTTTGATCCTGGGGGAGAGTCGGAGCGGTTTGGCTTGTTCCCTCGATGCTGAAATGCCCGAGGTTGTGGCTCGCGTGTTTTGATTCGTGTTTGAGAGTGGCGACGAGGGTGTCGCCGGGCGCGGGTTGGAGGGTGTGCTCGAATTCGAAGACGGCGGCGTGGTCGGTGGGAATGGCGTTGTTGTTTAGGATCGCCCAGCCGCTGGCGGGGTTTTTATCGAGGACTCCGGCAATCTTTAAGCTTCCTTGTTCGAAAGTGGCCTGGACTTTCTGAATCTTGACGGGTTTGCTTGCCCCATCGGTGGAAAGGAGTGCGAGATTGAATTCGGTCAGGACGAAGTTTCCGCTATTGGATCGGGCGATGCCTTCCTTGGTCATGTCGGGATGGCGAAGGGCTTTGAGGAGAATGCCGGTGAGGGGAGCTTCGTTGAGCGAGAGTTCGATGGTGTAGTCGTCGTTGTTGGGATTGGCTCCAGTGGCGAGGAGAGTGCCATTTTCGAGAGTGGAGATTTTTTGGCCCTTGGCTGACTTCGCGGATTTAACGGGGAGGATGGACCACGGGGATTTGTGAGTGGCGAGTCGGGTGTTTTCCCATTTTTTCTGATCTCGGCTGGCTTGTTTCGCTGTTCCGGAAAGTTGCTTTCGAATGTCTTGGAGTTGATTGGCGAGTTTTGCTTCCTCCGCCTTCTGTGCGCCGGAAGCGACGGGGAGAACGGGTTTGGTTTGTGGATCACCGCCTCCGCCGCCGACAGGTGTTTGGTTGAAGAAGGCGTTGAGGCCGTAGTATTCTTTTTGGGAGATCGGGTCGTATTTGTGATCGTGGCAGCGGCAACAGTTGAAGGTCAGGCCCATCCATACGGTGCCGACGGTTTCGGCCATGTCGAAGACGTAGTTGACGCGGTTCTCTTCCGGGATGCTGCCGCCCTCACCATTAATGGCGTGATTGCGGAGAAAGCCGGTGGCGAGTTTTTGTTCGAAGGTGGCGTTTGGAAGAAGGTCGCCGGCGATTTGCCAGACGGTGAAGTCATCGTATGGGAGGTTCTTGTTAAAGGCTTCGATCACCCAGTCGCGCCAGGGCCACATCGTGCGTTCGCGGTCGCCCTGGAAGCCATTGGAGTCGGCGTAGCGTGCCGCTTCGAGCCACGGCCAGGCCATGCGCTCACCGAAGGCGGGATCGGCGAGGTAATGTTCGACAAGAGCGCGCCAGGATTCATCGTTGGGGTTGGCGGCGAATTTTTCGACTTCTTCGGGCGTCGGCGGAAGCCCGCGGAGGTCGAAGGAAAGACGTCGCACCAGCGTGCGGGGATCGGCGGGGGGAGAGAGTTCGAGTTCTTCCTGTTTGAGCTTTTCGGAAACGAGCTGGTCGATAGGATGACCGTTGGCGAGTTCGGTTTTGGGTTTCTCGACTTTGACGAAAGTCCAGTGCGGTTCGTATTCGGCGCCTTGTTCGATCCAGCGTTTGATTAGGGCCTTGTCGGCGTCGGAGAGCTGACGGAGCGAGTCGGGCGGCGGCATGACCTCATCGGCATCATCCGAAATGATGCGCAGCCAGACCTCTGAGTCCATCGGGTCGCCTGGAACAATGGGCGCGATGCCGTGCTTGTCTTCGGTGAGAGCGCCCTCTGGCGTGTCGAGGCGAAGATCGGCCTCGCGGGTGTTGGCATCAAAGCCGTGGCAGACAAAGCAACGGTCCGAGAGAAGCGGGCGGATCTGGTCGTTGAAATCAATGCGCTCCTCGGCTCCTGATGACACGGGTAGGAGGGCGAAGAAGAGAGAGGCAAATTTTAGAGATCCGCGGGCCATTTCTGTAGACTATATTTAAGTGTAAACGCGCTTTGTCTAGTCTGGAAGCGCCCAAGGATGAATGATTGCGCATATTGAGGATCTACAGCGTCTGATTTGTTTGCGACGACCTTGGCGGCGGCCGGGAAGGAGATGCCGAAGGGGCCGGGGCGGGAGGTCTTGAAGGAATTAGTGGGCGAACGGGAGGAGCTCGACGGGGAGATGGTGGAGGCGGAGTTTCGACAGTAGGGTTTTTCTTGGACAGATCGCAGGGGCTTCGCAAGAGTGAGGGCATGAACGAGGATATTGAGAAGGTCTTGATTGCGGAGGAAGTGATCGAGCGGCGGTTGGATGTGATCGCGGAACGGATTCGGTCGGACTTTGCGAAAGAGGATTCCTTGCAGGTGGTGGGAATTTTGAAGGGGGCTTTGGTGTTTATGGCGGACTTATTGCGGCGGGTGCCCTTACGGCTGGAGATCGAGTGCTTGAATGTAGCCAGCTATCATGGGGGGACGGAGAGTTCGGGGCAGGTGGATTTTTTGGATGCGAAGCTTCCCGAGGTTAAGGGGCGGAGCGTTTTGGTGCTGGATGATATTTTAGATACCGGCCGGACCTTGGCGGCGGTGTCGGAGAAGCTCTATGAAATGGGAGCGAAGGATGTGAAGACCTGTGTCTTGTTGACGAAGGACAAGGAGCGGGCGGCAGAAGTGGAGGCGGACTATTCGGCCTTTGAGATTGGGGATGAATTTGTGGTGGGGTATGGATTGGATTACGACGGGAAGTATCGGAATCTGCCGTATGTAGGGGTGTTGAAAGAGTCGGTGATTGGGTGATTTTCTGTCTGCGCGTCTGCGTGAATCTTTGTTGGGCTGGAAGTCCGGGATTTGCTGACTTAGCTTGTTGGTATGAAATGTTCGATTTTTCGTGAGATTGATTCCTTGAAGCGGCTGGAAGGCGGAGTGGTGAATTTGAACTGCTCGGTGGTGCAGGGCCTGGATTTGCGGGAGGCGGGTATTGATTGGGAGGAGTTGGAGTGTGAGGGAGCAATCTTTCTGGGATGTCAGTTTCCGGAGGATCTTTCGATTTGTGATTTGCAGGGGAGGGGCGCCTTGGTTTTTCCCGAGTTCAAGGACCTGCCTTTTAATCCTTATCGGCCGGAGTTGTATACGAGGGAGGAATTGCTGGAGGGTTGGACCAAGGAGGAAGACCGGAGTGTGGATAAAGAGATCTATGATCACTTTGTGAAGCACGGGAAGAAGGATCCTGATATCGTAGAGGCTCTGGCGGAGCGATTGCACGATCATGCGATTGACGACGGGCTCACGGATTTGCTTGAAGGGCGGATTGAAAAGGATGGGAGGAAGCGCGTGGTCGCGGTGATGGGGGGACACGGGACGGGGCGTGATGACGAGTCGTTCAAAAAGGTGGCGCATTTGACGCGTCGACTGACGAAGGCCGGATACTTTATTGCGAGTGGCGGTGGTCCCGGAATGATGGAAGCGGCGAATCTGGGAGCTTATCTTGCGGATTTGAGTGAAGGGGAATTGGATGCGGTCTTGAGGGCGTTGGAAGTGTCGCCAAAGTATGACAACGACGGGTATATCGAGGCTGCGCAAAAGGTGATTGATCGTTATCCCACCGGACATTCCAGTCTGGCGGTGCCGACCTGGTTCTACGGGCACGAGCCGACGAACATGTTTTCGACCTATGTTGCGAAGTATTTTTCCAATAGCATTCGTGAAGACGGTCTGCTCGCGATCGCGAGGCACGGAATCGTCTTTGCGCCGGGGAGTGGCGGAACGACGCAAGAGATATTCCAGGATGCGTGTCAGAACCATTACGCGACCTTTGGGGAAATCAGCCCGATGGTTTTCCTGGGGACGAAGCGCTATACCGAGGATACGATGCTCTGGGAGTGTCTCAAAAACCTGGCGGAGGGAAGGGATTATGAGAGGTATCTTCACTTGAGTGATGAGGTCGATGAGATCGTGGAATTTATCAAAGCGAATCCTCCCGTGGCGAGCAAGGGATAGCAAAACGGCGACCCCTTTCGGGATCGCCGTTCTTCACACTCACACACAATCAAATTTTAATTCGCGAGGATGTTGATTTTCTTCGGGGCGAGTTCTTCTCGCTTTTGAAGACTCAGAGCGAGCACCCCGTTTTGGTATTTCGCGGTGATCTTGTTGGTGTCCAAGTCTTCGTGAAGTTGTAATTTCAGTTCGTAGCCCCGCGCTTCGTGGGAGCCGATTCCCCCGGGATTGCTTCGTTCACCGGTGATGGTGAGGAGTTGTCCCTCCGCGTTGACCACGAGCTTGTCTTTGGTCACTCCGGGAAGAGC
>JAKMEV010000407.1:0-3715 GCA_022425785.1 Akkermansiaceae bacterium
TCCCAAACCAATTGGCGCATCAATCACCACGGAGCCCACATCTCCCACCCCGTCGTCTACGAGGATAGAGTCTACACTGATCCCACCGGCATCTCCCTGCCCGACGGCAAAGTCCTTGATCACAAATTTGGACCTCGCGAAGGCTGCTCCGCCGTCGTTGGAACGACCTACGGACTTCTCTTACGCGGCATCAACCGCTGCCTCACCTTCTGGTCACACGAAGAGAAAAAGCCTACGCACTGGCCCCGCCTTCGCCCTTCCTGTTGGCTCAGCTTTCTCCCATCCCAAGGACTCTTCCTTGTTCCGGAAGGAGGGGGAGGATGTTCGTGTGGAGGCTGGATGGAAACCTCTCTCGCATTTATTCCAAAAGCCAACTCCGGCATCCCTCTTGCGCCGATCACCGAAGAAGCCAAAAAGTAATGAACCCGATTCCCCTTCTCCTCACTCTCTGCGCCGTCGCCTCCGCCACCCCGTGGCCCACTTACCGGCATGATAATCGCCGCAGCGGCGTCTCCCCAGAGGCCCTCGCTCTTCCTCTCAAGGAGGCTTGGACCCACGACGGCGGCGCACCCCAACAAGCTTGGACCGGCCCCGCCAAGTGGGATGCCTATTCTAAAAATGATGGCCTGCAATCGATGCGGAATTTCGACCCCTGCCACTTAACTACTGCGATCAATGGCCTGATCTACTTTGGCTCATCGGCTGACAATGACGTCCATTGTCTCGATGCCAAAACCGGAGAGGAGAAGTGGCTCCACTTCACCAATTCCTCAGTCCGCTTCCCGCCCACTATCGAAGACAACAAAGCGTGGTTTGGATCAGACGATGGCTTTGTCTACTGCGCCGACGCAAAGACCGGAAAAACTCTCTGGAAAAAACGCGCCGCGCCCACCGACCGTCTCGTTCCCAGCAACGGGAAACTTATTTCCCCCTGGCCCGTCCGCACCGGCGTCACGGTCGAAAACGGACGCGCCTGGTTCGCTGCTTCTCTCCTCCCCTGGAAAACATCCTACCTCTGGTGTGTCGATTCAAACTCCGCCGAAGACGCCTACCTCACCGAGCATTCCGAAGTAACCCTACAGGGCGCAATGTTGGCTGGAGGCTCCCAACTCTACATCCCGCAAGGACGCGCCGCGCCAATCGCCTTCGATCAGGAGAACGGCAAACGCACCAAGCAGATTGGACAAGCCGGTGGAGTCTTCTGTCTCCTCACCGAAGACAACCAGCTCATCGCCGGACCACCCAACCAAAAGGAGCAAAACGAACAAATTCGCATCGCCGACACTTCCTCAGGAAAACGTCTTACAACTTTTAACAACACGACCAGAGTCGTCGTCTCCAAGGGAAAAGCCATCCTCCACTCCGTCGACAAACTTCAGTGTCTCGACCTCACTCGCAAAGGAGAACTCGAAGCCGCCATCGCAGCAGTCCAGAGCGCCCTGAAGAAACTCGACCCAAAAGTCGAAGAACAGAAACCTGAGATCGAGAAACTCAAAAAATCACTCATCCAATCTCAGAACGATCTCAAGGGCTGCCTTCTATGGCAAATCGATCACCCCACTCCGGTCGAACTCATCATCGCCGGCGACCAACTCATCGCAGGAATGAACAATGAAGTCGTCATTCTTGAGGCCTCCTCCGGAAAGCAACTTTGGAAAGCCCCCGTCAAAGGCAGGGCCTATGGCCTCACTCCATCCGAAGGACGGCTCATTGTCTCGACCGACCTTGGATACATCCACACTTTCGCCGCCAAGCCGTGAAAAAACTCATCCTTTTTCTCTGCCTGATCACTCAGGCCGTTCCCTGCCAGGTCCCCGTCTTTCGCTATGCCCTCGAACGGTGGGAGGCTGACATCTTCCGCCTCCAACTCATCACCCGGGGAACCCCGCCAACCGACCTCCAATCAATCCCGGAACACCTCAACCTTGAATTCGAAGCCCTCGATCTCGACACGCTCACTACTACCGAACAACTCTCTATTGTCGGACTGGAACGAATCACGGAATATCCCTCTTTCCTTCTCCACCCTCCCGACAACTGGAAAAATCCCGAGCCCATCGTTTTCCCGGGAACCAGCTCAGACCTTCAAAAAATCATCGACTCTCCCGTTCGCCAACTTATCAAAAAAGACCTCCTCAGTGGCCACTCCACCGTCTGGGTTCTCGTTGAAGGCACCGATGAAGAAGCCAATGAAACGACCTACCAACAACTCCAGGAAACCCTAAAAAAAGCGCAGGAAAAAATCACTATTCCCGAAGGTGTGATCCAGGCTGACCAGGTCGGAAAAGTCGGCGCCGACGTTAGTCTCGATGACGTCCTCCGCTCGACCATTCCTCTCAAAATCTCATTCAAAATTGAACGCGTTAAACGCTCGGACCTCGACGAGCAACCTTTCCTCCGCATCCTTACCGCCAACCGCCCATCGCCGCCCGAGGAACCACTCGTTGTTCCCATCTTTGGGCGCGGACGCACTCCCGGCCCTCTCCTCGGCAGCACCATCACACCAGACACCATCATGAACGCCTGCGAATACCTTTGCGGCGCGTGCTCCTGCCAGGTCAAGAGCGGCAATCCCGGCTACGACATCCTCTTCCTCGCCAACTGGCGCGAGAAACTCAATTCCGGCCTCGTTGTCGTCGATAAGAAGCTCCCCAACACTCTTCCCACACTAAATGACGAAAGTAATGATGAACCCGAGGATAAAGCAGCCCTGAACTCATCCTCTGCTAAATTTACGATTATTCTGATCATCGGTATCGGAGTCATTTTGAGTATTGGGACAGTCCTCATTTTGAAGAAAAATTAAACGCCATGTTTATCGCGGAAATCAAACACCGGAAAATCCACTTCTTCCTTGGCATCCTCGCCGTCACAGCTGCTGTTACCGTCTGGCTAACCTCCTCCGACAGCCTCGCCGAGTTCGACAGCAATACCGAATCCCAACTCGTCGAACTGGAAGAGAAAACAAATGCCGAACTAAAAAAACTCGAAGATGACATTCGCAAAACGATGAAAGGCCTCGGCTTCAACGTCTTCCTCTTTCCAAAAGGTGAAGAACTCTGGCAAATCAAAGAACGCGGATACTCGGAACAAACCATGTCCCAAGACTCGGTTCACAAACTTGCCGAGAGTAAGATCGTCACCGTCAACCACCTCCTGCCTCAACTCTCCCGCCGCATTCAATGGAAGGAACAAAACCGCTCCATCCTCCTCGTCGGAGTGGAGGGACAAGTCCCCATCTCGCACCGGAGTAAAAAGAAGCCCATCATGGATCCCCTTGCTCCCGGCTCGATCAATCTCGGACACGATCTCCACCAATCACTCGGCCTCAAAAAAGGAGACACCGCCACTCTCAACGGAAAAGATTACCTCGTCGCCCAAACCCACACGCCACGGAACTTTATCGACGACGGATCCGCCTGGATTCACCTCGATGAGGCCCAGGAAATCTTCGACCAAAAAAATCAAATCAACGCCATCCTGGCCCTGGGATGCAACTGCGCCAGCATCGACCGCCTTGGCGAAATCCGCAGTGAGATCTCCGCCATCCTCCCCGACGTCCAAATCATCGAACTCGGCTCCTCAGCCATAGTCCGCGCCGAAGCCCGAAACAAAGCCGGTGACCGCGCCCGTGATTCGAAACAAGCCATCCTCGATAACCGCAAGGCCACGCGCTCCGAACGCGCCCGCTTCACTTCAATCATCACTCCCCTGA
>JAKMEV010000424.1:0-3940 GCA_022425785.1 Akkermansiaceae bacterium
CGTGAACCACGACAAATCCGCCGCCATTTTTCACAAAGTTTACAAATGCGGTGCGAACTTCGCCAGGCCACATCTGACCATTGTAATTACTCACGACGACGTCGTATTTGGAAAAGTCAGGACGCCATTTGTCCCACTCTTCCTCGGTGCCTTTCTTGCCCGGGCTGGTGCTGACATCCACAGTGTAGCGTCCACTGCTCTTAAAAGCATCCTGCATCACAGGAGTGGTAGACTCCCACTTATGATTATTTTGCCCGTCAATGATGAGCACTTTGAGAAACTTATCGTCTCCTTCTTCAATTTTCTTCGCGAGACCGACATAGGCCAAGCAAGACATCGCCACAACGGCTAATCCGAGAGTTACTTTGTTCCTCATGCAGGAGTCTCACCGATCCTCCCCTCAATTGCCAAGACGAAAAACTTCCAGATGCACGATCTTAGGTTAGATTTCCCCCATGAACTCCGTTATCGAACTCCTTCAGGCTCTCATTCGTATTCCCTCGGTAAACCCCGATGGTGATCCGGGGGTCTCGCCAGAAGGAGAATCCGCGATGGCCGACTTTATCGGGAAATTTCTCGAACCGCTTGGTTTTCAGATCACTCAAGAGGAAGCCCTTCCCGGTCGACCCAATCTCATCGCGCGTGCCCCTGGTCCGGAGAATCGACCACGTATCCTTCTCGGCCCCCATCTTGACACTGTCAGCATCGCCGGGATGAGCATCGAGCCCTTTTCAGCGGAAATCAGAGACGGCAAGATCTGGGGTCGTGGCAGTTCGGACACTAAAGGACCCATGGCCGCTATGCTATGGGGACTCAAAGAAAATGCCGCCAATCTTGCCGATCTCCCGGTCGCCGTCGATTTCGTGGGATTCATGGGCGAGGAATCAAGTCAGCCGGGCTCCCAACACTTCGCTAAACATCATGGTAGCGAATACGACTTCGCCATCGCGGGCGAACCGACCTCGCTCGAGGCCGTCTATTGCACAAAGGGTTGCCTTTGGGCCACCATCGAGGCCCAAGGACGTTCAACCCATGCCTCCCAGCCCCACTTGGGCGAAAATGCCATCATGAAGCTCACTGAGGAACTCAACCGACTCGTCAACGACTTCGGCGAGCAGCTTGCCAACCACAGCCATCAGGTTCTCGGCTCCTCCACGGTCAATATTGGCAAAATCAAAGGAGGGACCCGCGCGAACATTGTCCCCGACAAAGCCAGCGCTGAAATCGACATCCGCACCGTGCCCTCATTTGTCGAGAATCAATCCGGAATCGGCCAGCTGCGGGATTTCCTCACGCACGCGGAAATCACCAACGCCATGGAATTCCCTCCCATGGATCTCAAATCCGACCATCCCTGGATTGGCCGCCTCAAAACCATCCACCCCGACCTGGTCCTCACCGGCGCTCCATGGTTTTCCGATGCCTCCCATCTCGCAAATGCCGGCATTCCCTCGATTTGCCTTGGCCCGGGATCCATCGACCAAGCCCACACCGCCGACGAATTCATCAAAATCCCCGACCTCGAGAGAGGCGCTGAATGGTTTACCCGCCTGATTGCAGGCCTGTCCGACTAAGTTCATTTCACTTGCCCTTTCCGCCCCTTTCCCAACCTTCATCAACACCCATCCCATGGAAAAACTCTCACTCATATTCACCAGCCTCCTTCTTATAAACTGCAGTTCGGCTCCTCCGGTCAACAATAGAGAAGACCCTGTCGAATCCTGGCGTGAAAGTATTGGCAGCAGAGCCAAGGCTCTTAAGAATGTCGATTCCTTGGCTGGAGTTAAAATTCCCGTCTTGAAATCATCGATGTCCGCCAACTGGGGCCAGCCTTCCATCGAAGTCTCATCACGTGGAAGCTATCGTTTGACGTATGCCCCTTCCACCAAGCCATTCCCCCGCCTTCTCATCTACGGCTATGTCAAACCACTCCCCACAATCAACACTCCCCCCGATGCCTCCGGTGGAGATATAATCAACAGTGAACCCACCGGCATTAACGCCCCACAAAAATGGCGGAACGCGACGGTCAAAGGAAAGAATATCCGCTGGTTTCAGGAATCACTTCCCTCGGGAGCACACGGAGCCTACTTTTCAACTGAAGGCTTCACTTTATCAGGCCCCGACCGCCGAAAGGGATATTACCGAATCGTCACCGAAGGTGCAGAAGGAAACTTCCGCGCTCGATTGGGGACGCTTGGATGGTAGTATCATCAACACACCCCGTATGAAAAAACCCCTCTCTATTATCCTCGGCGGACTCTTCCTCGCTTCCTCCGGCCTTGCTCAAGAGGATGTCGAAATTATCGGAGACGATGGCGCAAGAGTCTCCGTGCTTGGCTACCATGTCTTTCATCCCACGAAGCCTGCCACCGAGATGCTTATTCCGACCTCAAAATTTCGTGAGCAAATGGAGGCTGTCAAAGCTTCAAAAATCCCCGTCATCACCTTGGCCAAATTTCTGGCGTGGCGACGTGGGAAAGCCGAGCTTCCTCCACAGTCCATTCTCCTCACGATGGATGACGGCTGGCGCTCGGTCTACACCGAGGCTTTCCCTATCATGAAGGAATTTCAATTTCCCTTTACGGTCTACCTCTATAAGAACTACGTCGGATCTTCCCGCGGAGGACGCGCCATGTCCTATGCCATGATTCAGGAAATGATCCAAAGTGATCTCTGCACCATCGGCTCCCACTCAGTGAGCCATCCTTTTCCCAGTAAAGTCAAAAAAGCAGCGCGGGCCGGAAAGGAACCCTACGACAAGTTTCTCCGAACCGAGTTGGGAGATTCGAAAATCTTCCTCGAAGAGAAATTCAAGCAAACTGTCACGACCTACGCCTATCCCGGTGGTTATCACACCGACGAGATGTTCGAGCTCGCCGACGCACTGGGCTACGACAACCTCTTCACGGTCAAACCCGGCAAAGTCCGCCGGGATACCGACGGACACATTCTTCCCCGCTACATCGTGCTCGGGAACCACGACTCAGCCTTCAAAGCCGCGCTCGTGTTCCGAAATGGCAGCCGCGTAGCCGATGTCCCGGTCACCCTCCCTCATCCCGTGTCACCCGCCCCCGGCAATCTCGTGGCAGCACGATTGCCGCTTATTTCTGCGGATCTCTCAAAGGTGGAAAACCTCGATCCAAAATCCGTCAGAATGAAAGTGTCCGGATTTGGGCAGGTCCCGGCCGATTTTGACGCTTCGACTCACGCCCTCGCGTGGAGAGTCTCCCGCCCCTTGCGTCAGAAGTTTTGCGAAGTTTCCGTCCAATGGAAGCTCAACGATGCTGAGTCATTCGAACCCGAGTTGAAGTGGACCTTCAAAATCGATCGGGAGGCTGCCTATCAAGGAAGGTAGCAATCTTCACCCGGTCCAAGCCCGTGAAATCACCTTATTCACAGAAAAGTGGCAATTTTCAACCGAGGCCAATTGGATAAATCACCCAACTCTCCTGAAAATGGGACATTTTTCTTGATTCCCCAGCGCGGAAAATGCAGATTTCACCTGTAACCAGCAATCTTTATGAGTAAGAAGCAACTCGACGGAGCACAGGCTCTCATTAAAACCCTCGATGATTTGGGAATCGAATACATCTTCGGATATTCCGGAGGAGCCGCGATTCCAATTTTCGACGCCCTCGAAACGATGAAAACGAAGATGAAATTCATCCTCGTTCGTCACGAGCAAGGCGCCGTGCACATGGCTGACGGCTACGCCCGCGCCACAGGAAAACCCGCTGCCGTTCTTGTCACTTCCGGACCCGGAGCAGGAAACACCGTCACCGGACTCATGACCGCACAAATGGATTCCGTCCCCATGATCGTGGTCTGCGGACAGCAAGTCACCTGGATGCTGGGCAAGGACGCCTTCCAGGAGGCCGACATTTTCGGAATCACTATTCCCGTAGTGAAACACAACTACCTCGTGAAGGAAACCAAC
>JAKMEV010000448.1:0-15010 GCA_022425785.1 Akkermansiaceae bacterium
GGTGAGGGTTGCCGTGGCCAGAGATCCGACAAACCAAGCGGTGGGATTTCTTTTGATCGATTGCTTAAGAAGGTGAGTCGGGCTCAGTTCCTGCTTGATCTGGTGGCGGGATTTGTCAATTTCTTCCCGTTGACGTGCCAGAAGGAGAGTCAGCTCTGCTTTTCGTCGTTCTGTATCCATTGCTGGTCTTTTTGCCACTCAGCGCGAGTGTATTCGAAGAGTTGGTCTGTTTTGCCTATCTTCCTTTGAGTCTTGAAGCAGATAAAAGCGATGATCAGATGCACGATGGTGATCAAGAGGGCAGCGCCGGCCCAATTCGCAAATAGCCCGTCTCCCAGCTGGTCAAACCATTGACCGACGAGATAAATGACCGTGATGAGGAAGGCGAGGTAGCTGACAATGAGGGCTCCGATTCCAATAATAAGGACGGTGAGCCGCCTCCCGAGGATTCGACCAGCCTCCTTCCCCTCGAGGGCCAGAAGCTCGGTTCGACTTTTGAGATAAATACCGGCTTGTTTTGAAAATGCAGACAGCTCTTCTTTAGTCCCGGTGGATTCATCGGGAGTGCGGGATGCCCGTCGGAAGGCCATGGTAGTATGGGCGGAAACGCGGAATTAACGACGAACGATCAACCCCACAAGAAAACCGACTCCGGCTGCGGTGAGGATGGATTTGGTGGGGTTTTTGCGAACGTAGTCCTCCAATGAATCGTGGAGTTCGAGTGCCTTTTCGCGTGTGTCCTGCCACTGCTCGTTGGCGGCGGCGGTAAGTTGTTGGGCGGTTTCTCCCGCTCCGTCCCGGAGGGAGCTGGCTTTTTCTCCGGCGTAGTCCCGGAATTGAGCTGCTTTCTGGGCTGCAGCTTCCTTGAGGTCGCGGGCCTTTCTCTCGGTTGAGGAGATGCTGCGCTCGGCGTTCCCGTCGGCTGCGGCTCTCAAATCATCGGCCGCTGATTTGGCGGAAGGCTCGCCGGGATCGTTAATGGCAATTGGGTCACTCATGATGGGAGAATTTTGGCTCCTGCCAGAGGCAAAGACAAGCGAATCTCTCGGGTATCGTCCGGAAAGAGGGTGGAACGTTTACTTGGGCTTGCTTGCTTCCGTCTTTTTTTTGGTGTTTTCCTTTTCAGCGCCCTTCTTTTTCTCGGCTTCCCGGCGTTTTTTTTCTTCGGCTCGTTTCTTTTCCTCAGCTTCTTTTTCCTTCTGGGCGGTGCGCATCGGATTGCCCCCGCCGCCCTTTTGCTTGCGGTAGAGGGTATATGACTCACGGTCTATTTGCGGCGGCCAGACATTGTTGTCGAGAACGGTGTCGGCGGTTTGTTTCCGGGGATCGAGAACAACTTTTATGACTGGTTCTTTGGTCACAAAAAGTTTTGAGACCTCTTTGTGGTTCTTTTTCCAGATTTCTGCAGGGATGGTCCGGAGTTCCTTTCCCCCGCCCTCGAAGTGGAGTTCGACGAGAAGGGGCATGATGACCCCTCCTTTGTTTTCAAAATTGACGATCGTGAAGCGCTTGTTCGTTTTTAAAAGCGAACGCTCATCAGGTTTGAGTTTTTCGATTTGGTCGTGGAATTTTTTGCGGTCCTTTTCGCTCACCTTGAATTTCTTATATTTATCGTAGAAATCGAAGAGGTCGTTCTCGTCGACATACTTGGCGATGTCCCGGTTGTTTTCAGTTGTAATATTGGCCTTGCGGGTCTCTCGATGTTCTTTCTTTTGCTGGCTGGCTTTTTCATCAGGATCTCCGGTGTCGAGCACATGCTGGGTGAGTCCCGTCACCGCCATATCGACGTGATCGGTGGTGTAAAACCAGGTGCGCCAGAACCAGTCGAGGTCCATCCCCGAGGCGTCTTCCATGGTTCGGAAGAAGTCCGACGGTTCGGGGCTCTTGAACATCCAGCGGCGGCTGTATTTTTGAAAGGCATCGTCGAAGAGTTGGCGCCCCATGATGGTTTCACGAAGAATGTTCAAGCCGATGGCTGGTTTGGTGTAGGCATTAGCTCCGAATTGAAGAATCGACTCAGAATTAGTCATGATCGGTCGTTGGTTCGGGCTACTCATGTATCCCACAATTCCGCCCGGCCGGGAAGATGGGTAGTGGGTTTGCCATTCTTGCTCGGCGACAATTTGCAGGAAGGAATTGAGTCCCTCGTCCATCCAGGTCCATTGGCGTTCGTCTGAGTTTACAATCATGGGGAACCAATTGTGCCCGACTTCGTGAATGATCACCGAGATTAAGCGATGCTTGGTGTTTTCGGGGTAGGTTCCGTCTTTTTCCGGGCGCGGACCGTTGAAGCAGATCATGGGATATTCCATACCATAGACCGGTCCGTTGACGGAGATGGCAACAGGATATGGGTAGTCGAATGTGTATTTCGAATAGACGTCGAGAGTGTGGATTATGGAATGGGTTGAGTATTGCTCCCAAAGCGGATTCCCTTCGTTCGGGTAGTAGGACATAGCCCAGACCTTCTTTTTGCTGTTGGGGAGTTTGTGATGAATGGCATCCCAGATGAATTTTCGGGAGCTGGCCCAGGCAAAGTCGCGCACGTTTTTGGCTTCGAAAATCCAAGTCTTGGTTTTTCGGGTGCCTTTTTCTTCGTTATTCTTGGCCTCTTCAGGAGTAACGATGAGTATCGGCTTCTTGGATGTTTTGGCTTTGTTAAGTCTCTCGATCCATGCGGGTTCGAGGCAGTCCTTTTGATTTTTTAGTTCACCGGTCGAGGCTACGATGTGGTCGGCTGGCGCGGTGATGGCGACGCGATAATCACCGAATTCCAGCGCAAATTCGCCGCGCCCCTGAAAGGCTTTATTTTGCCATCCCCGGACGTCGGTATAGGCACACATCCGCGGGAACCATTGGGCGACCTCGTAGATTTTTCCGCCATTTTCAAATTTCTCAAAATTGCTTCGTCCCGAGGTGGTACGGGAATCTGTGAGGGTGTAGTGCCAGGCGATTTTAAAGGTGAAGCTTTGATTTGGCTTCAGGGCTTTGGGAAGATCGACGCGCATCATGGTATCCACGATGCGTTTGTTGAGTTCAGCTCCGGTTTTGTCGACGAGGTCGGTGATATGGAATTGCCCGTCGAATTTCTCCTTGAGAAGAAGGCTTTCGAGGTTGTCGTAGGAAAGTTTACCCAGCTTGGGAGCGATTGACGATTGGTGGCCGAGAGAGCCTGGTGTAAATTTATTCCGATCCAGCTGCATCCAGAGGTATTCCAGAGTGTGCGGAGACTTGTTGTGATAAACGATTTGAGCGGAACCGGTGAGCTTGTTCTTTTTCTCGTCGAGCTGGATCTTGATGTTGTAGTCGGCCCGTTGTTGCCAGTATTTGGGGCCGGGTGCTCCGGAGGCAATTCTGTTTTCGGTCGGAGTGGGCCAAACTTCCTCTAATTGGCGAAATGGATCATTGTGAAACTCGATGGGATGAGCCAGAGAGCAGAGGAAGGTGCTGAGAAATATGAGAGCAATTTTCATGGAGAGATTTGGATTCGAATAGGGGGACGCTAGAGACTTGAATGCAGATGGCGAGAAATATGCGGTGGATCTTTTGGTGGTCCGGGAACTGATATTTTGAGAGACTTCGGCATGCGAAAACAGGCGGTTTTAATATGGTTCGTGGTGCAGAGCGTCCTTGGCGCGACTGAGGGTGATTATCGCCTGTTGGAAAATCAATTCTACCGAGAGGGAGAGTCAACGCTGACGGAGTATCAGAAAGAGCGTTGCCGGCTGGATATTTATTATCCGGGTGAGAAGAAAGATTTTGCCACGGTGGTTTGGTTTCACGGAGGTGGCCTGACCGGTGGCAAAAAGAAGATTCCCAAGGAGTTGGAGGAAAAGGGGGTTGCGGTTGTGGCAGTGAATTATCGACTTTATCCCAAAGTGAAAGCTCCGGTTTACATCAACGACTCAGCTGCTGCGGTTGCCTGGGTATTCAATAATATCGAAAAGTTTGGAGGTTCGAAATCGAAGGTCTTCCTGAGCGGTCACTCGGCCGGCGGTTACCTGGTGAGCATGCTTGGCTTGGATAAATCCTACCTTAAAAAATACGGCGTCGATGTTGACCGGGTTGCTGGATTGGTCCCCTTTAGCGGACATACCATCACCCATTTTACGGTGAGGAAGGAAAGGGGGATTGATGGAAAACAACCAGTGGTGGATGAGATGGCTCCGCTTTTCCATGTACGGAAGGATGCTCCGCCGCTTTTATTGATTACCGGTGATCGGGAGTTGGAAATGCTTGGGCGCTATGAGGAGAATGCCTACCTCTACCGGATGATGAAAGTCGTTGGACATGAGGATGTCGAGCTACTCGAACTCGATGGCTATGGACACGGAATGGCCGAGCCCGCTCATCCCTTGCTGCTGAAATTTATTCGACGCGTGCTTTCCGAGAGGTAGATCGGTTCCTGCTTACTTTGCTTGACGATGAGATTCCGGAAATCCTCGGCTGATTTTGCGGTGGCACCTCTGAAGTTGAAGTGGGAGCCCTGATTCCATCCGCCCATCATGTCCCTGCCTTCAAATCCTTGGTCAAGGATATAGACAATGTCATTGGTTGTTCCTTTTGAAAAGCGCGCTCCGACCATTCTAGCTTCCGCGGTGACTTTGGTTTTGGGGAGAATGATGGCGACGATTTGGTCTTTGTTCTCGAGATCGAGGACTTCGAATTTCAAGCCGGTTGAGGAGACTTTTTTACCATCGCGGGCTGCTTTCCCGCCTCCTTCCAAAGCTTCTTGAGATAGAGCCTCTTTTTCTTTTGGAGAGCTTCCAAAAAGCCTTTGCCCGCCATGGCTTTCACCAGGGGTTTATGCGCGAAGTCGTAGTGCTGGTCGTGGGGGTCGGGAATGTCCAGAGCCGAAAGAGAGGAAGAGGAGAGCGGAGAAGCAGGAGGAGGTGTTTCATTGATACCCACGCCAGAGTTCTCCTGATCGGCGATCGAGAAGGAAGTGATCTTCTTATCCGCCAGCCGCGATGGTGATAATTTCGAGCTCGTCGCCTTCGTTGAGGATTTTCTCTTCGAATTCGGAGGGAGAGAGAGCCTGACGATTGAGTTCGATAACAACGGGTTTTTCACCCAGACCTAAGTTGATCAAAAGTGACCCGAGGGAGAGTTCTTTTACGACCTCTTGCTGTTCTCCGTTGATAGTGAGAGTGATCATGGTGTCAGGATGGCTGCATCCCAATCTTTCCAGACAGGGTCGAAGCCTTGTTTTTGAAGAAGGTGGGCAATGTCGGATACTGGGCGCTTGTCGTCGATTTCAAATTGCCCGGTGGCGCGGTCACAGGAGGAGGGTTCGTCGAGTTCGACGCGACGGCCTTTCACGGTGAGATGGAGGTCGTCGGTTCCGGCTCCAGTGTAGCCGCCCGGGTCGGTTTGGGAGCCGGCTGAAATGTGGGTCACTCCAAGTGGGAAGAGCGAGTCGCGGAGTGGGGCGGGCTCGCGGGTGGAGAGGACGATGCCGACTTGTGGGAAACACATGCGGAAGGCGGTGATCAATTGGACGAGGCTACGATCATCAAGAGAGAGTGCGGGATCGGGGGTATACTGATAATTGCCGGCGTGGGGCCGCATGCGGGGGAAGGCGATGGTGAAGCTTGCCTTCCAGCAATGTTTCATTAGGTAGTCGAGATGGGTCGCAAGGGCGATGGCTTCGTATTTCCAATCGGCCAGGCCGAAGAGCGCGCCGATGCCGATACGTCGAAATCCTCCGGCGTAGGCACGTTCGGGGCAATCGAGCCGCCAGTAGAATTTTTTCTTGGGCCCGGCAGTGTGAAGGACTTCGTAGGTTTCCTGGTGATAGGTTTCCTGATAAACAATGAGTCCTTCTGCGCCGTGTTCGACAAGCTCGCCGTATTGGTCGTCTTCCATGGGGCCTACTTCAATCCCGATGGTGGGGATGAGGTCCTTCAGGGCGTCGATGCATTTTTGAAGATAGCCGTCTGAGACGAATTTTGGGTGTTCCCCGGCTACGAGGAGGATATTACGGAAGCCGAGATTGTGGAGATGTTTGGCCTCCGCGACGACTTGCGGAACACTCAGAGTGGTTCTCAAAATTGGATTATCCCGGGAAAATCCGCAGTATTGGCAGTTATTCACACACTCGTTGGAGAGGTAGAGTGGGGCGAAGAATCGCATGGTTTTGCCGAAGTTGCGGCGGGTGAGGATTTGGCTCTGTTGGGCCATTTTTTCCAGTTCTCCGTCGCTTCGAGCTTCAAGCAATTTCCGAAAGCGCCTCACAAGAGGGGTGGGGGCTTCCATGAGGGAATCGAACTGGTTGGCAAAACTCACTCCGGATTGGTCGTTGCTGGATGCAATTTTGTCAAAAGCTTTCCTAAAAATGGCATTGCCAGCCAAGTGGAAAGCTGCTGGAGTCAATCTTGTTATGGCAAATGCGACGAACGTCCTTACTCAAGGGATCGAGATCACCGGATCGATCAGGTTTACAAACGACATGATCATCGATGGAAAGATCGAGGGAGAAATCACCTCGGAGAAGGGGAAAGTTACTATTGCTGAGAATGCCACTATCAAAGGTGATGTGAAGGCTGGTGAAGTTAAGCTTTATGGAAAAGTTGAAGGAACGATCAAGTCCGACCGCTGCGAGTTGAAAGGAAAGTCACACCTCAAGGGCGACATCACGACCAAGACTCTCAGTATGGAGGAAGGCGCTACCCTCGCGGGTAGCACCCATATTGGTTAAGTGTCGATTATTCTGATTTCCTAAAAGCGCCGCCTGATAGAAGGGCGGCGTTTTTTATGGTTTCACAAGATCGGTTCAGAAGGTGAGACTCCAGTGGATCCGGCGGCGGCAGATGCGGATTTTCGCGATCAAATCTCCGGGAGCCAGCTATCGTGTGGAATCATTGCTCGATCTTGGCCCATGGATCGGGGAGCCGGGCGGCCCTTTTGTGGGCGATCCTTCTGGAGTCAATTCAGTGACCATTTCCCATGCCAAGGAAGAGAGGGTCGTTCTTCTTGCTAGAGATCAGTCCTTGGACGCCTTTGGGTCGAGCGCGTCGCGGAGTCCGTCGCCCAGGAAATTAAAGGCGAAGAGAGTCAATGAGAAGAGAACTGCTGGAACGGCAAGAACGGTGATGTTGGTCTCGAGATAGTTGGCGCCTTCTTGAATGAGTTTTCCCCAGGATGAGTTGGGCGGTTCGATTCCCAGACCGATGTAGGAGAGGGTGGCTTCGTAGAGAATGAAGCTGGGGATGGTGAGGGTGGCGTAGATGATGATCGGTCCGAGCATGTTCGGGAGAATATGGCGGAATAGGATGCGTCGATGGCTCAGGCCGAGTGAGCGGGCTGCTTCGACAAATTCCTGTTGGGCCAAAGAAGCTGCGGAGGATCTCACAATGCGTCCCATGGAGAGCCAGCCGAAACCGGCAATCGCGAAGGTGAGGGGAATGAGGTTGGCAAAGCGGAGGACATCGTTGTCGCTCCATCCCCAGTCATCGATTAGGAAGCGGGCAATTTCATCCACCTGACCGCTGATCACCTCTCTGAAAAGAATGACGATGATGAGGAAGGGCATCGCGAGGAGTCCATCGACAATGCGCATCATGGCATTGCCAATTCTTCCGCCGACATAACCGGCAATGCCTCCGTAGATCACTCCGATGGTAACGGTGAGCATGGTGGCCATGATGGCAACCAGAAGAGAAATCTGTCCGCCCTGAAGAACCCGCATGAGGAGGTCGCGACCTAGTTGATCGGTGCCGAGGAGGTTTCTGGCGCTGGGGCCGGCGAACTTGTTGGCTAGGTTTTGCTCATTCCCATCGAATCCTATCCAAGAGAGGATGGGGGCGATCACAAAGCAGGTTATTAAGATGGAGATGACAATTATCCCACCGAGCATTGCTAGTTTGTTCTTCTTGAGGCGGACGTAGGCGTCAGTCCAAAGGCTTGAACCTTTTTCGACGTCTTTGAGACCAGCAGGAAGAGCTTTTATGGAAGTGCTCATAGTGATCAGGAATTACGAAGTTTGGGGTCCATGAAGATCAAGGCGAGATCGGACATCAAGTTGGCGATGCCCATGAGAATGCCGTAGAAAAGAACAAGCCCGAGAACCAGGGTGTAGTCTTGGTTTTGAATTCCCAGAACGAAGTACTGACCCATGCCGGGAATGAGGAAGATGCTTTCGACAACAAAGGAGCCGGTGATGATCGCGGCGAAGGCTGGTCCGAGGAAGGTGACGGCGGGGACGAGGGCGGGCCGGAGGGCGTGTTTGGTGATAATGTTGAGTTGGGAGACTCCTTTTGCTTTGGCTGAGCGGATGTAGTCTTGTGACAGGATGTCTAGCATACCTCCTCTGGTGAGGCGGGCAAGGTAAGCGGCGACTCCAAAGCACAGGGTGATGGCTGGTAGGATAACGTCAGACGGGCGGCTCCAACCGGCAACGTTTAGCCAGCTGAGTGGTTTTGCAAATGAGAGCTGGAAAATCGGGCCGAGGACGAAGGTGACGATACAGATCCCGGCCATCGCGATAATCATGGCTGTATAATCCTGCCATTTGTTGTGGAAGAGGGCGGCGATGATGCCGAGGGGGATTCCCAGGCTCATCGCTAGAAAGAGAGAGAGGAGTCCGAGTTTAAGGGAGATTGGGAAAGACTCGCAAATAAGGGTCGAGACCTTCCGGCCTTTCATTGAGAACGAGTCTCCGAAATCGCCCTCGAGTAAGACGTTTTTCCAGTAGTTGGCGTATTGGGTGTGGAGTGGCTTGTCGAGACCGTAGAGGCGTTCCATGGCCGCTTTGTTTTCTTCGGTCAGGGCCTTCACGTCGGCAAAGGGATTTCCCGGCATCATCCGGATGGCGAAAAAAGTGAAGGTGACCAAGAGAAAGACCACCACGAGTGTTTGCAGTAGTCTGGAGAGTATGATTCGAAGCATGACCGGGAAGGGAGTTAGTTTTTATCGATCTCGATAAACTTGAACGGATGGTTATTGAGGAGGAGGGGATTCCAGTTTTTGACTTCGGGTCGGATCAGGTAGTTGGTGGTGTACCAGTAGATCGGGAGAACAGGGATGTCATTCATGATGGTTTCCTCGGCCTCCGAGAGAATGGTCATCCGGGTCGTGATGTCTGAGGTTTTTTCGGCCTTTCGAAGGAGGTCTTCGAAGGTTTTGGAGCTCCAAGCCGTATTATTATTGCCGCCGTCGGTGACCCATAGTTCGAGGAAAGTGGTGGGGTCGAGGTAGTCTCCGATCCAGCCTGCGACGACGATGTCGTAGTTAAAGTCGTATTGATTTTGGAGGTAGGTGGACCATTCCCGTTGTTGGATGCGGACCTTGATACCAAGGTGTTTCTGCCACATTGCCTGTAGGGCTTCGGCTTCGCGTAGGCCGGAGTCTGAGTTGGTGGTTAGGAGGTCGATGTCGGGAAAGGAAGAGGTGGATTCATATCCTGATTCCTGAAGCAAGGCTTTGGCTTTTTTCGGGTCAAATTTGATGAGGCCAGGCGGCTTGTAATCGCCAAAAGGTGGGACGATTCCGGAAGCGGGTGCTTGTCCTCCCTGTAAGATTTCCTCGCAGATCGATTTTTGGTCGATAGCGAGGGCGAATGCGCGGCGAACCTTGGGGTTGTCGAATGGGGAATTGAGGGTGTTAACGCGGAGAAAGCGGGTGCCGATGTACGATTCCTGCCGGAGTTCAGCAGCGTATTTTTCTTTAGCCATGGGGATGAGCTCGGATGGCACGGTATAAGTGAGGTGCAATTGCTCGTCTCCAAACATCCGGGTTTCGGTATAGTAATTTCTGATGGGGAGGTAGCGGATACCATCCAGTTTCACCTCTTCGGCATCCCAGTAGTTAGGGTTGCGCTCGACCTCGAGTAGGTGGTTAGTACGCCAGGATTTGAGCTTGAAAGGACCATTGGAGACGATGTTTGCAGGCTTAGTCCATGGGGAGGAATAGGCGGTGTTAATTTCACCGTGCTTGAGGATGATATGCTTGGGGACCGGATACCAAGTGTAGTGCTTGGCTACTTCCAAGAGGTAGGGGGTAGGGCCACGTAGCTTGAGCTTGAGAGTGGAGTCATTAATAGCAGAAACACCCACTTCGGCTTTGTCCCAGAGCTTGGGCTTCCCGGCATCGTGATGGGACAGGATTCGGGTAATTACGAGTTGCTTCACTTCAGTGGTAATATTTTGGGACCACTTTATCAGAGAGAGGTTGTCTTTGAGATGAAGGAGTTGTTTCCTGTTGAGCTTGTCGATGCCAATGGAGTTGAAGAGCACTTTCTTGTTTGCAGTCGAGAGGGATTCAAAATCCGAGCCTGTTGAATTGAGCTCGTCAAAATCGGGGGTGTCTTCTCCGGTGAGATATGGTGAGAACTTTTTGAGGTCCTGTTCGTTGAGTTCACTAAATCTCTTGCCCTTGAACTTTTTTGGTTTGATTTTGCTGTCACCTTCAAAATTGGCTTCCCTGAGGGTTTCCCAAACAAGGGGGAAATCGGGGTCATTGCCGCAGAGAATATGGCCGAGTTTGCTTCGATGGTAGGCTTCTCCGTTTTTAAGGAAGTAGAGCATCTCTGCATACTTGGCGGGCCAGTTGGGATCGGGCGAAAGAAGGCGCTTGTATGAAAAGACGAAGTCGTGGGCGGTGACGGTGACACCATCTGACCATTTGGCCTCGGGATTGAGGTGAAATGTCCACTCGGTAAAGTCGTCGGAGTGCTTGATTTGATCTTTGAAGGCGACGCCATCGACGGAGTGGCTGTCCTTCGAAGGATGATCGACAACGAGACCTTCGAAGAGCGCCCGAATAATGTTCGATTCGAGGACGCCCGAGACGAGATGGGGGTCGAGGCCTTTGGGTTCGTTGCTATTGCCAATGATGAGAATGTTCTCCTCATTGGCAATTTCGATGTCAGATCTGCGTTCGCAGGAAACGAAGGCGAGCGCAGTGGTGGCAAGGAGTGGAATGATTCTGCTCACGACGGGATGATTGATGGGTGAAACTCGATGATGGGATCAATTATTCAAGCTCAGGCTCAACTCGTCTTTAGATCAGGGTGTCGACGCAGAACTTCGACCAGGTTTCCAAACTCCCGTGAAGTTCTCCTTTGAGATCTTCTTTTGTTTGGAAAGCTAGATTGGCGAGTGCGTCTTCTCCGGAACTCACCTCGTCGGTATCGAGATCAAAAATGTGGACAACGCCCAGATGAACTGCGCCCACCTCGTTGCTGTCATCATTGAGAAGTGCGACAATGCGATTCGTATGATTGCCATTAATTTTGAGTTCTTCCTCAATTTCCCGTTCCACTCCTGCAAGGTAGGTTTTTTGACCCAGCGGATCAGCCCGCTCGTCGATCGGGTTAATATGGCCTCCGATTCCCACCGAGCCCTGCGCGTGCAGACGGCTTTCACCGCCACTTTTCCCGCGGGTGTAGTGGAGATAGCGCCCTTTATGATGGAAAATGGCGTATGGAATGATTTGCTTGTGGCTGGGGTCCTCTTCGGCGTTGGCCCGGTCCATGAAGAAATTGTTGGTCGGATCGAGAATGGCTTCAAGATACCGGACAACGTCGGTCTGGATTCCTTGAAAGGAACCAAGTTCGTCAAAGAGAGCTCTGGGGATAACGAGGATTTCCTCGCCGTTGTAGTTGCGCATGGGGGGAATCTGACAGAGGGATTCTAGTGTGTCGATCCTTTGAGCCAGTCCACAATTTTCTGGTCATCGTCGTCGGATGCCCAAACTCGACGGAGAAAGTCCGCTGCGTGAATTTCACCCTGTTCTAAGAGGAATTTCCGATCACCACCGCAGCTGAACATGACGTTGGGGTGCAGCTCGCCGGCCAGCTTGGCCCGGGCTTTGGTAAGGATGCGGGGGAGATAGGCGATTCCGCCAATCTCCTCGCCAAATGAAGGAAGCTCGTCTCGGCCCACTTCCAGGTCACTTGGTTTGCCATTTTGCACCACCTGAAAATAATCCCGTCGAACTGCCGCGATCAGGAGGGCGGCACTTTCAGAGGGGACGCCTTCGTCCACAAAATCCTCCACGAAGTCAAAAAGTTCCCGTGGTTTGTATCCGATTGAGGCCAAAAAGGCCAGGTCGGCATCGCCATAGTAGGAGTGGAAGTCGTTGTTGCCCTCTTGATAGATTGTAATACAGCGGCGGTATAGTTCTAGGAATGATTCGTCCCAATTCATGATGTTAATTTGTCTCTGTACAAGAGGCTGTCAATCATTCTGAGACGCTTTCAGTTGACCCCTCGCAGAATAAAAAAGTAGAGTAGACCACAAATGAAGAAAATGATCATCCCCTTCCTCTGCCTTGGCATCGCAGTCATGGGGCTTAGCTCATGCGGGGAAAAAGAGAAAGAGCTGGAGGCCAAGGAGTCCAAGCTGGGTGCGGAACTTGACGAAAAAAGAAAGATGCTCAACGAAGTCGTGCGCAGCGTTGATGAACTGGAAACCGAAGATTACTCTGAAAAACTGGTCGAGGTGAATCTCAAGCTCGATGCGCTGACGCGGGAGCTTGAATTTGAAAAAACGGAGCTGAAAAAATTATCGGCCGAGAAAAAGGGATTTGTGAAGAGGTTGGAGGATTACCGAAAGAAGTATTCGATTGGGGAGGATTGGGACTAACGTTTTAACTACGAATATGAAAAAATTGACCTTTGAAAATATTGGAATGGTAGGGGTTCTTGGCCTGATGTCCTTTTTCTTGTGGTCTTGTGAGAATGCGGACGACATCCAGGAGTTGGAAGATTCGATCGATAGCATCACAGAGTCCTTGGTCGATGTAGAATTCCGTCTGGAGGAAGAGGAAGAGAAATTGGCGAGGTTTAAGGAATGGAAAGAAGTCGAGGAGCGATATCAAGCATCTTCGACGAAGTTTGAGGCTGTCGAAAGTGAGCTGAAGTTGGTAAAGGAAAAGACGAATGAGCTTTCGATTGCTCTTAAGGCGGCGTCGTTGGATTTCTTCAAGTATCGTAACCAATATCGCAGCATGGTCCGGGCAAAGGCCAAGGGGACTTTGATTGACCTGTCCTCTGTGAAAGGGGCGGAATACAAGGGCGTTAGAATTAGCCGGATTACTCCATTGGAGTTGCGTGTTCTCCTGCCATCCGGTCCAAAGGGTGTCCCATACGCGCTTCTTCCTGAAGAACATCAACATCGATTTCAATTTAGTGATGAGGAAGCCAACGCTTACCGTCAAGCTGTGGCGAAGCTACGAATTGCCCGGGCCAAGGCAAACAGGGTCATCGATGCCGATAAGGAAAATGAAGAGGCTATTACTCAACTCACTGAGAACGCGGCTGCAATTGCTGATAAAAAGTCCCAAATTGCGTCAATGACCCGCAGAATCAAGTCGAAGGAGCTTGAGGCGGAACGATTAGAATCCTTATCCAGGCAATGGCAGATAGAGGAAAATAATTCCAAAAGGAGGGGGAAGAAATATTCTGCGAATTCGCGGGCGACAAAAGCGAGTGATGAAGCCAATAAAATCCGGTTGGCTATTTTAAGAGCGAAAGAAATAGTCCTCCAACTCCGCTTTGAAATCGGGCAACTGTTGAAGGTTGATTAAGCTTCTTTTTATTGGGAGTAGAGATCTTTGTTTGAAGCGGAAAATTCAACCTTTAGTTTGAGACTGAGTCCCGACAAGTCCACGAGTTTTGCTTTGCCGAATTTCCATTGGCCATTGTTTCCGTCGTGTGGAAATCCCAGGAGGAGATGGAGGGCATCCTCGGTAACTTTGGAGCTCTCACTTGTCGCTTCGTAGTAAAACGTCCGCAGGCTGGATTGTTGGGAATCGTAATGGAAGAGTTTGGGGTCGAGGTAGGCGACTGTTTGAGTCGGGAGATGCTCCACCCGAAGATCGGGATATCCGGAGCGTTGTTGTTTTCCTGTCGAGGTGGGCGGAATCTGGCAGGAAAAATCAGGGAGGGCATCGAGCCCGGACTTCAAGGCATTTTCGAAAAGTGCCGAGACTTCATTGATGCGTCTTTTTTCATGGGCTGGTGAATCTTCCAGGCTCAGTTCTTTGCTGACCAAGCTTGATATTTTGGTGACGGCTTTCGAGATTTCCTGATGCGCGGGATTGCCGGAATCCAAGGGGATCACCCTGGTGCCGCTAGTTTGAGTCATGACCGTTTTCAAGGGAATGCGCTTTCCTGAATCGGTGGCAATATCAATCCAGGTTGTTGGAGGTTCAGTCACTGGAGCTTTCCACAAGAAGTGCCCACCCAATGCACCAAGAGCGAGGGCTGCCAGAATAAAAAGGAGTTGAGTAAATCGGTTCATCGGAGACGAAAGTAGTCGATTCGCCCTTCTGGTGGAAAACAAAAGGGACAAGCCGCAGCCTGTCCCTTTTGATGAGTCGGTTAAATGAAGAATCAACTCTAAACCATGGAGGCGATCAGTTGCTCCAGTTTGACGATGTCGGCCGAGAAGGCCCGGATCCCCTGGGCTGTCTTTTCAGTCGCCATGGCGTCATCGTTGAATGCAAAGCGGAAGGCTTTTTCATCGAGTGAGACTTTTTCGAGGTCGCAATCGGGATTGTTGCCATTGAGTTTTTGCTCCAGAGGACCGTCGCTGTTTTGCAGTTCCTCAAGGAGTCCTGGTGAGATGGTGAGGAGGTCGCACCCGGCCAGAGAAGTAATCTGCCCAACGTTCCGGAATGAGGCTCCCATGACTTCGGTTTTGTAGCCGAATTTTTTGTAGTAGTTGTAAATTTTGGATACGGAAAGGACGCCGGGATCATTGTCGCCGGCATACTCTTCTCCGGTCTCCTTTTTGAACCAATCATAAATACGCCCAACAAAGGGTGAGATGAGTTGTACCCCAGCTTCGGCACAGGCCACAGCCTGGGCAAAGGCGAAAAGGAGAGTGAGATTGCAGTGGATGCCTTCCTTTTCCAATTCCTCGGCGGCTTTGATGCCCTCCCAGGTGGAAGCGATTTTGATGAGAATGCGATCCTTGGAGATGCCTTCTTTTTCGTAGGCGGCGATGAGTTCCTTGGCTTTGGCGATGGTGCCGGCAGTGTCGAAAGAAAGACGGGCGTCGAC
>JAKMEV010000463.1:0-3173 GCA_022425785.1 Akkermansiaceae bacterium
GGAAAAGCGACTTTGTTGAAGTGCGGGGGTCAATTATTCACGGTCGTGGAGTCTACGCGGTGAAATCCATTCCCAAGGAGGAGTATGTCATCGAATACGTAGGCAACCGGATCAACAAGAAGGAGAGCGAAAAGCGGGCCTGGGCTCAGATGGAAGTGGCCGAGAAGACCGGAGCGGCGGCCGTTTATATTTTTAATTTGACCAAGAAGTGGGATTTGGACGGAAGCGTCGAGTGGAACCCCGCCCGTCTGATCAATCACTCCTGCGAGCCCAATTGTGAGGCGATTCAGGAAGGGAAGCGGATCTATATTCAGGCCCTGCGGGATATTGAGACAGATGAGGAGATTACCTTCGATTATGGTTTTGATGTTGAAAGCTACAAAGATCATCCCTGCCTGTGTGGATCGGCCAAGTGTGTTGGCTATATTGTGGGTAAGGATTACCTCGAAGAGCTGGCTGAGAAATTGGCCGGGGAAGACGAGTCCTTGGCAATCACAATAAACTAAGCCACGTTTCCGCCATGCGATTTTTTGTGGGATTATTTTTGCTATCGATGGCTCCGGTATTGGGGCAAGAAGGCGCGGCCAGAGCGAAGGCCCTGACCCGGGCCTATGATCAAAAATTTGATGCCTGGGTGGAATCCGTCAAGGATGCCCGGAACAAGGAAGCCCGGGTAGCGGCCTGGAAAGATCGTCCGGATAGCAAGGCATATGGTGCTGCTGTTTGGAAGGTTGTGAGGCCCGAACTGAACAAATCGTGGACTCTGGAGTATGCCGCCTGGATGATGACAACGACTCCAGAGGTCGTGGTCAGCGGTAAAAGTCCGCAATCCACTCCCTTGGCGATGATTCGCAAGGCAATCAAGTCTTCTCATGCCAAGAGTCCGCGGGTCGGTCCTTATTGTCTGGCGCTGACGCTGTTCTCAGATCCCGGCGACATGCCCTTTCTTCAGCAGGTTGAATTGCACAATCCCGATAAAGCAGTAAAGGGCGCGGCAGCATTGGGGCAGGCCATTCTCCTGCGTAAGCTGGGTGATGATTTTCAGGTCATGAAGCAGCGCTTGGACAAACTCCAAACGGCCATCAAGAGTCCCGACCTCAAGATTGGGCGGACGACTTTGCAAGGCTTGGTGGGGGATGAGCTTTACCGCACGACCAAGTTGTCAATCGGGGCGAAGGCTCCGGATGTGCGGGGAATCGATATTACCGGCGATGTTTTCAAGCTGAGTGACTATCAAGGAAAAGTCGTTGTTTTCGTTTTCTGGACTAGTTGGATGTCCAACGCTGGTGAGACTCTTGCCTTTCTCAATAAACTCCATGAGGAGGCCAAGGGAAAAGATCTGGTGATCATCGGAGCGTGTCAGGATAGCTTGTTGACTCTTCGTGATTACACGAAGGAAGGAAAAGTTTTGTTCAGGAACTTCGCTGACTTTGAACAGGAAATCGAAACGGCCTATCGTGTCGCCCGATGGCCGCTATGCTATGTGCTCGATAAGGAAGGGAAGATCCGACACAAGGGTGACCCTGGCCCATTTGTGAGAATCTCGGCGATGGCGATTCTAGGGGAATAAGGGCTTCAGCGGCCTAATCCCAGAGCTCGCTGGAAGCCTTCGAAGCTGTCGAGGACGTTGTTCCACCAGTTAAAGGCAAACTTGGCAAAAGTCAGGTCGCTTGAGGTGACGCACATCAGGGCGCCAAGGATGATCAGGTTCGCCAGGATAATGATCATGAGTGAATAGAAAGTTCCGTTTTCCTTCAAGTCAGGCTGGTCCTTGGGAATCATCCAGGCCGTCCAGATGACGTGGAAGCACCAGGTGCCACCGAGGATGAGAATGAGGGCATCTTCGCTGTGGGGAATCGGATAGCTCAAGTTGAGGAATCCGTGGAGTGAAATGGCGACGAGCGACCAGAAGGGGACAAAGTAGGGTGACAAGGCGATGATAATGTTCGACTTGTTGGTCATAATGTAGCCGCCATCCGTGCTGACTCTGATGTCACTGATTCTTCCAAAGCAGAGGTAAACAAACATAGCGTGGGTCATTTCGTGGCCCAAGACATAGAGGTAGAGGAAGAAGTTGTTGAGAAGTCCTGAAATGAACCATCCGATCATCAGGGCCACCCCGATCGTGAAGTAGAAAAAGGAACTCGAGCGCCAGAAGCTCAGGATGAAGTTCTCGGAATTGACCCGCTGGAAGAGGGTGACCACGGTGATGAAACAGAGAGGGACCAGGGCAAAGGCAAGAACCCAGTGCAGGATGCGTTTGAACATCGGCAAGTGGTGTTCTTCGAAGTCCTCCGGGGCCGCAGTTCCGGCAATGGCGGACTGCCGGGACATCTGTTGACGACGGTTTCCGGGGCGATTGACGCGGTCGCAGGCCCGGTTATGGGCGTCCAAGAGGCGGGCGCCAAAGCTCGGGCGACGAGCCCGGCGGTTGGTCCGGGCACGTTGCTTGAATTGAAATGGTCGCTCTCGCCGTGCCATGAGCTTATTTACATACCTAAATGATCAGGAAAAATAAAGCGATTCTCTCGGATTGAATGGTAAGAATGGTCTGTTGCTTGCTAGGCTGCGGGCGTGAGCGGCAAAAAAAACCTCCCAGGTTTGGTGAAAATCGACCCTTGGCTGGAACCTTATGCGGTTGTCATCGCTGACCGGAAGTCCCGCTATGAGAAGGAATTGGCGAGGATTTGTGCGCAATATGGCTCTTTGGAAGCCTATGCCACCGCTCATGAAGAACTGGGAATTCACTTCGAAAAATCGAGTCAGGAGTGGGTTTATCGGGAATGGGCGCCTCGAGCGGAGGCTCTCTCGCTGACGGGAGATTTTTGCGATTGGTCGCGGGACGCTTACTCGATGACCCAGTTGGAGGAGGGGATTTGGGAAATGCGACTCCCAGCGGATGTTTTAAAACACGGAGACTTGGTGAAACTCCACGTGGTCGGAGCCAATGGCGCGCACGATCGGATTCCAGCGTACATTCGTCGGCTGGTTCAGGATGAGGAAACCCACGCCTTCAACGGACAGGTCTGGGCTCCCGAGGAGAAATACAAATGGCGCAATGACCTTCCTGCCCTGCATGCTCCCCGGAATAAAGAAGCCCATCTCGGAATGGCGACAGAGCAAAAACGCCAGGGCACATAACGGCAATTCGCCGACGACGTACAGCCTCTCAC
>JAKMEV010000467.1:0-3580 GCA_022425785.1 Akkermansiaceae bacterium
CGAAAAGCAACTGGAATCAATCATCGCCAAGGCTGATCTCAGCGGTCAAACCAAAATAAAGGAAGCCGAAGCCAAGGCCCGGGAAGCTGATCAACATTTCCTCGCCGTCCAAAGCCAACACCCAAAACTCCAGAAGCTTTTAAAAAAAGCCGGTAGGTTGAGAGGGCGATATTCTCCCACCAATTCAGCTCAAAACGGTAAAACGACAGCGATGATGCAAGAGATCAACACCGAGATTTCCAAGATCTCATCGACCCTCCCGGAACTTCAAGCCGCCAGGAACGCACAAGCACAGGCTCGTAAGGCAATTCACAACACGAGACGTCAATTGGCCGACAAGATTCCCCAAGCCAAAGTAATCTTGGAAGAACTCAGTGAGATCGACACCAAACTCGCCGCGCAGCGCCCGCAATCCTAAATTTTCATCCCTCGCGTTTTCCTTGCCGGACGGTCTCTGATGACTACATTCCGGCCCGTGAAGCACCTCCTTTCGATCCGCCTCCTGTTGGTTCTCTTCGTCGCTAGCCTTTTCCTTCCCACTGCAGAAGCCGCCTCAAAAAAAGAACCAGCCTATTCCGCCGAAGAATACGGTCTGGGACACGACCAGCATGCCATCTTTCCGATCCCTCTCTCTGAATACGACAAAGAGGAGGGTGACGATTGGAGCATTATGCAGAAGCTCAAGCACCGGGCCGGTCAGCAAGGTGGCTTTAATCTCGTCGCTTCAATCATTTTTCTCTGTGCCATCTTGCACACCTTTCTCAGCGGCTACTTCATCGAAATGGCTCATATTCATGAGAAGAAGCACAAGGAGGAAATCGAAAAACTAGGCCTGACCGCTGAAGCCAAACCACACGAAGACGCTCAAGACCATGTCTCATTCAAAGCCCATCTCTTTCACTTTTTGGGTGAGGTAGAAGCGATTTTCGGAATCTGGGTCATCGCACTTGCCGGAGCTGTCCTCTGGTTCTTTGGCATCCAAGGAGAAGGGATTGGAGCCGGCATGACCCAATTCAAGAGTTATATTGACGATGTCAACTTCACCGAGCCTGCATTCGTTGTCATCATTATGGCGATCGCCGCGACCCGTCCGGTGGTGCGCTTTGCTGAGCACATTGTCGACAAAGTCGCCAAAATCTTCGGTGGCACTCCCGCCTCCTGGTGGTTTTCCGCTCTGACCGTGACTCCACTCCTCGGCTCCTTCATCACCGAGCCTGCAGCGATGACCATCGCGGCCTTCCTGCTTTCCAAGAAATTTTTCGATCTCAACCCCTCTCCCAAATTTGCATACGCCACTCTCGGCCTGCTTTTCGTGAATATCTCGGTCGGTGGAACCCTCACTCACTTCGCCGCGCCCCCGGTCCTCATGATCGCCGAAAAATGGTCCTTCGGCATGAGCTACATGTTCCTCAACTTTGGCTGGAAAGCTGCTATCGGCATCCTCATTGCCAACACCGCTTACTTCCTCTACTTCAAGGATCAGTTTTCAAATCTCAAAAAATCGGATTCCCGGGACATGCATATTCCAATCCGTTGGGTAGATCGCGAAGACCCCATCCCAACTTGGATCACGGTGATGCACCTTCTCTTTCTTGCTGGCACCGTTTATTTTGCCCACGATCCAAAGTTGTTTATTGGCGGCTTCCTTTTCTTCCTCGGCTTCACCCAGGCCACTGGCCATCACCAAAACGAGGTCAATATGAAAAGCCCGATTCTCGTTGGCTTCTTCCTCGCTGGACTCGTCATTCACGGCGGCTGCCAGGGATGGTGGATTTCCGTTCTCCTCACATCTATCGACAACCAATGGGTTCTCATGATCGGCTCCACTCTCCTGACAGCCTTCAATGACAACGCCGCCATCACCTACCTCGCCTCCCAGGCACCCAAACTTTCCATCGGAGTAAAATACGCAGTCCTCGCCGGAGCGGAGACCGGAGGCGGCCTGACCGTCATTGCCAATGCTCCTAACCCCGCTGGACAATCCATCCTCGGAAGCTACTTCAAAGGTGGCGTTTCTCCCATGGGCCTGGCCAAGGCCGCCATTATTCCCACCATTATCATGGGAGCCTGCTTCATGCTGATTCCAAGCTCTGGGATGACTAAAGATCCCAAGGCACCCGAACCCACCAAAGAGCTGGCGGAGTCAGCTAACAACCCGAAGAAAGTCCAATAAGATGTTCACCGGACTCGTCGAAGCCACAGGCTCGGTCATCTCCCTCACCAATAATGGAGATCAGGCCCGCCTGGAACTCGCGATACCCTTCGCAGCCGAACTCTCCATGGGCGACTCGGTAGCCATCAACGGCTGCTGCCTCACCGTCGCCAGTTTGGGCGAATCCGTCGGTTTTGACATCCTCGCACAAACACTGAAAGTCACTTCTCTCGGCCAACTGTCCCCTAGCAGCCTCGTCAACCTCGAGCGCGCTCTCGCAGTCGGTCAACGCCTCGGCGGTCACTTCGTGCAAGGCCACGTCGACACCACTGCCAAAATCCTCGACATCACTCCCCTCGGACAGGATTACCGCCTCGAAGTCGCTCTCCCATCTGAAATCCACGCCCTTTGCCTCGACAAAGGCTCCCTCACCATCGACGGGATCTCCCTCACCATCGCCGAGCTCACTGAAAACTCCGCCGTTTTCTGGATCACCCCGCACACTTTTACCGCAACCCACCACCACAAGGCCGCTGCCGGCCAAACCGTCAATCTCGAGGCTGATTTACTCGCAAAATACGTCCAAAAGCTGCTCAATCCTTGATTCGGCTGGTAAATAACGCGACCGCCATCAAAAAGGCCTCTCCAAAGGCAAAAAATATGTTAATTCTCATTAAGGGAGACGAAAGTTTTTGTTTTCTCCAGGGGTAGTTATTCTATTCGGGAATTTTATCCAATGCGTCTCTCCCATTGAACCACCTTCATTCCATGATCCGCTCCCTTTGCGCACTCACAGCAGCCTTGCCTGTTTTTGCAGCCAGCCCTGATTTCCGGGAGGACATTCAGCCTATTCTCGAGAGCCATTGCGTTCGCTGTCACTCCGAGTCGAAGGTCAAAGGCGGACTCCGCATGGACACTCACGAAAAAATGATGGAGGGGGGCGACACCGCCGAGGCCATCGTCCCGGGGAAACCCGAGGAAAGTGAACTCCTAATCCGCGTTCACCTCCGCCCCATCGACGAAGGCGTCATGCCCGACGAAGGGCAGATGTTGAAACACGAGGAACTCGAGCTTCTCGATGCATGGGTGAGAGCCGGTGCTCACTGGCCTAAGGGCATAACACTCACCGAGAAAAAGCCACTCAAGCCCAAGCGCGTTGCCATGCCATCGAAGGCTCCCGATTCAGTCTACGAGGCCGCCGAAATGCTCGACGACCTGATGAGGCGTGAAAATGCCGATACCGGGGTCATTACCACCGAGACCATCAACGACGACGCCTTCCTCCGCCGCGCCACCATTGACCTAATTGGACGCATTCCCACGATGAAGGAGGTGCGGGAGTATGAAAAGTGGGGCACCGACCGTCGCGTCAAACTGATCGAGAAACTCTCAAACCAACCCCGCTTTGCCGACCGCTGGACCATCTTC
>JAKMEV010000508.1:0-4688 GCA_022425785.1 Akkermansiaceae bacterium
GTTCGCCTGGGCCGGCACCCAACGCCAGGCCGGCGGCTTCTACCCCGTCCGCAAGACCGAGCAACCCGCCAACCTTCCCACCAAAATCGAGGCCACAAAATCAGGGGTCACCCTGACCCTCTCCGACTCCCTAGATTCCACCTCGGTGAAACCCGAAAACTTCACGATCAAAGCCTGGGACCTCAAGCGCACCAGAGGCTACGGCTCGAAACACTACAACGAACGTGAATTAAAGGTTACCGCCGCCAAACTCTCCGAAAATAAACTCAGCCTCGCCATCGCCGGACTCCAACCCACCTGGGGCATGTCCATCGAGATGAGACTCACCGACTCAAAAGGCGAAAAATTCAAACGGCTCATCCACAACTCCATCTTCGAGCTGAAAAAGTAAGCTCCTACTAAAACTTACCGATAGCCTTCCGGCAGCGACTCAACTCAGAACCAATGAGTTTAACTCAGATCCGCCGCTTCGACTTCCGTAGTGTATCGTTTGAGCCCATTCATATCGGTCCAAGTTGCGACCAACTTTTCTTTCGTTGCATCGACTTTTAGAAATACATTTTTTGCGGTCTCACTCCACTTTCGAGCAGGATGCTTTACATCAAGAGAGGGGATAATCTTATCGTGCATTGGCGAGATCACATATTCATGTAAGGGGTAGCCCAAAGAAGCAGAACCATAGTCATGGTGACGGCAGACGTGAATATCGCCGGAAACCAGCATGACTCCGGGGATTTTTTCTTGCTTGATGAACCTGAGTAGCGCCTCGCGTTCAGCTGCATAGGTTTCCCAGTGATCCTTCTCGGTGTTTCCCTTGGGATACCACACCATGCCGCCACAAAGCATTTTGAATGGAGCGTCGGACGCCCTCAGCGATTTCTTGAGCCATTCCCACTGCGTTTCCCCCAGACATGTCTTCTGTGAAGGATCCGCGAAAGATTGAGCCGTTTGTGAAAACCAGCGGTCATCCAGCAACCAAAGCTCAACTGGACCCCGACGGAAATTTGTATAAATGCCCGCATCATTTTCGCCGTAGTTGGCCAAGGCGCTATATTCGATAAACGCTTTTCGAATGTCTCGCTTCCGAGGCATCAGGCCATCGGAATCATTCTTCCCGAAATCATGGTCATCCCATGTTCCCCAAAACGGAATCTTCTTCTGCAACTTGACCAAGCTTGGCAAAGTCGACCAAAACTCACGGCGCCTGGCACGGTTTTTCGCGAGATCATTTGAATCAATGTATGGGCTGTCTCCAAGAAGGCAGAAACCCTCAATTTTTTCAGCGGAAATCTGACCCCATATTTTATCAAATTTATCGCTCGAAACACACGACCCCATTCCTATAACTACGCGCTCAATGTCCTTGGTTTTTGGTGGTGTGCGGGCAGAAAAAACAGCCCCCTCAAATAGCGACCTTCCTTTTGAGTCCAAAAAATTACCGGCATAGGCCGTGTCTGGCTTCAAACCTGAAACTTCGAACCGAACACACAAATCATTCCCCGTTTCAGCTATCCCATGCAATCGGGCAACTTCTTGCCCATCACCAGCTGTCACAATCAACTCAATTCTCCCTTCACGAGGGGCGCGCACAAATGTAAAAATTCGATTCTCATCAATATGTCCGAGAACTGGCCCAACACCCTTCTTGTCAGCCTCCTCGCCAGATATATTTCCCGACGCCATCACTCCAATTGATGTCAATGCTGTCGTCCGAGCAAAGTTCCGGCGTGTCATCAGCTTCTGGTTTGTATTTTTCATGAATTGTTGATGGTGCGTAAATCTGCAAAACGTCAAAGGCCAGATGCGGCGGGCTGCGTTAGCTATTCGCCCTTATCTGCACTGCCTTGTTGCGCTGTCCATAAGGCACGAAGTCGCGTGATTTCTTCCTCATATTTTGATTCTTCGATCATGTTCACTGTTTCAATGGGATTTGTCTGGTAGTCGTAGAACTCTTCAGCAAGAACCTTGCCGCTCGTGCGCTCTACCCAACGTGTGTAGCGGTATCGATCGTCCCGAATCGAGTAGCCCATGTTTTTAGGATTTGAACGTGTGAAGTTGTAAGAGACTGGCCGGGGAAATTGAGAAAGAGCAAAATTTTTCAACTTGCAACTTTGGTCGTCCAGTGATGCGGCAAGGCTTTGGCCCTCCAGTTTTTTTGGCTCTGGCAGCTTACAAAGTTCCGCAAGTGTCGGGTAGAGATCGAGCGCCTCCACTGCTTGGGTGACCACTCCACCTTTGTCTTTCTGTGTCGGACTGGCAAAGAGCAGCGGGATCCGTGTGCAAATGTCAAAGTTGGTCAGTTTTCCCCATAGATCATGCTCGCCCAGGTGAAACCCGTGGTCACCGTATAGGGCAACGATTGTGTTGGTGTCGAGGTGCAGTTCCTCAAGGGCAGCGAGGACACGGCCGAGCTGGGCGTCCATGTAGCTGGTCGCGGCGTAATAGCCGTGGCGTGTTTGAGCGATGATGTCTTGCGAGATTGGCCCTTTGTTAGGAATATCGCGGTAGCCGCGTACCTCCGGCCAGTTGTGCGACCCAATTTTAGGTGCTCCGGTGGGGAACTTTGGGTTGGCAGGTGCCGTGAATTGGCTTTGATCATGCATTGCCCAGTACTTTTCCGGGGCAGAGAAAGGAAGGTGAGGCTTACGAAAACCGACGGCGAGAAAAAACGGTTTACCGCGGCGCTTAAATTCTTTGAGCCGCGCGATGGCAGCGTCCGCGACTTTGCCATCAATGTAGCCGCTGTCATCGGCATCGGATTTTTCCGAGGCCGCAGCTTTTCCACCTCCACGATTGGCTTTGAGGACATACTGGTTAATCTTGGAAACATGATCAAGCAACGGTGGCATTGACCACGAAGGTTCGTCGACCGACCCTTTCCCGCTGCCGTGGTAGATCTTACCGATTGATGCAGTGAGATGACCCTGTTGTTTAAACAGCTGCGGGAGTGTGACGACATCTGGCTTGTGGGTTCTGAAATGTTTGGCGAGACCCCACACCTCGAGCGTGTCAGGCCGTAGACCAGTCATCACCGACGCCCGTGAAGGATTACAGATGGCGATCTGGCAATGTGCGTTGAGAAACACCGTGCCACGCTTGGCGAGCGCGTCGATGTTGGGTGTGACAGCAAGTGGATCTCCAAACGCACCGACATTGCCACGTAGGTCGTCTACAACGATAAACAACACATTTCGATCAGCGGCCTTAGATGTAATGCCCAGAAGCGCAAATACCGCAAGAACAAGAGACTTCAGCATTCTTGAGGATGAACTTCTATCAGTCATTGTCTGGACAACAGTTAAATTAGCAAAACGGTCGGAGCAAGTCCTCATCATTTTCCAACCAACTATGCGAAGATGATCTACATGTTTTTATTTTTCTACCACTAACTTACGCCACCTTTATTCCACCCTCTTGATATCCACGAGAGCCTAAGCGGCCTCAATCGCTCCCCAACAGTGAGTCCCGCTCAAACCTTATTTACCATCTGAAACTCTTAAATACTCTCAACTCCCTTCTGCCCCTATTTCGCCACCTTTACCCACCATGAAAGAGACCCCGGATTCCAGTGGTATCAGGGTGGAGTCACACCGCCTCCGGCCTCAATGTCTTTCACGCGTATCCTTATTCTGCCCTTCACCATGCTTTGCTCGGCGGGTGCTTGCTCCGGAGCGATCGATTTCCCATCCCAGGTTCTCCCGGTCCTTGAGGAGCATTGCTTCAAATGCCATGGCAAAAAGAAGCAGAAAGGCAAACTCCGCCTCGATACCCTTTCGCCCGATCTTCTCAAGAGCCGCATCGCGGCCGAGACCTGGCACGATGTTCGCGACGCCCTGAACCTCGGCGAGATGCCCCCCGAGGAGGAACCGGAATTATCCCGCGAAAAACGCCAGGTTCTTGTAGGATGGGTCAATCAGGAAATCGACGCCCTCATCGAGGCCAAAAAGAGCACCGGCGGGCGCGTGGTCATGCGCCGCCTCAACCGCAGCGAATACCAAAACACGATGCGCGATCTTCTCGGTATCGAGCACAATTACATCAAGGATTTCCCGCCCGAAAGCCTCTCGGAAGATGGCTTTCGCAATGACGGATCGACTTTGCAAATCTCCGACCTGCAAATGGAATACTACCTCAAGGCGGCCCGCGAAGGACTTCGTAAGGCCATCGTCCTTGGGCCGAGACCGAGGGTGACCCGACAGGAATTCAGCAAAACGGTGAAGGACAAAAATCGCGGCAGTAACATTCTCGATAAGGACCAACAGTTCATCGTCAAATTGGTGGAATACCCCGAGGAAGGCGAAGTCATCATCCGCACCACCGTTCGGGCCGAACATGCCGAGAATCGCGGCTACCCGCAACTCCGCGCCGCCATCGGATACCGTGCCGACGTCCAGGCCCCGCGGGAATTCATCAAATCACAAGACGTGGTGAGCGAAGACTGGCAGGAATTTGAATTCCGCAGTCGTATCGAAAACTTCCCCCTCCCCAGCAAGACGCAAAGCAAATTCCCTGGCCTCTTGGTCTGGCTCGACAATGCCTACGCCGAAGGCCGGGACAAACCACTCAAGGCGCGCGGCAATGGCAAAAAGCGAAAGCAAACCAAAGGCCCGCTGAGCTATCCGCAAATCGAAGTGCAATCGGTGGAGTTCATCGGACCGGTCTTCGAACAATGGCCACCACGACACCAC
>JAKMEV010000489.1:0-3021 GCA_022425785.1 Akkermansiaceae bacterium
CCCCGTCGTCTCTCCCCCGATCGCCATAATTCCCCCGTGGAGAGTGCCACTGAGACTCACCTCCAGTTCCGCCTTAGCGACGGCAGAATTTGCTACGGAGGCATTGCCCAGTTGAATCAGAACAACGAAAAGAATTGCTTTCATGGTATCTTGGACACGGTAGGGATCGTTTTCTTTGAGGTTTTTCGCAGAACGTTCAAGTCCAGTCACGCCCTGCCGAGAGCGAGCGTTGAATATAGGATACACTTCCGAGCGTTCATCTCGATTGCGAACCACGGCGGGCAGGGCGTTGATCTGCGACGGCTTGTTAAGCCATTTTATTTCTTTTTTTACGCTCACTAATGACCCACTCTGGCGCTTTACCAAGGTCTTTCAAATAAGTGCTTTTTCTCATTTTAGGGTACTTTGCGAAGTAGTGATTCCAATACCAGTTATCAGGAATAGTCCATCGCACAATCTGAAGAACTAGATCAGCCTTTTCATCATCGCTTAAATCACTCGCCTTCTGGACCCAGCGCGTCTCGTCTAAACCGTATATGGTTTCATGATCAGGCCTCATCCACCTTCCTCCTTTGACCGGAAAACGCCCATGAATTCCCATTAGCCAGAGTGTTACCGCATCTTCTGTTAGTAGTGCATGGGCAAAACTCACACATGATATTTCCTTCAAAACCTTGATAGGTTTATTATCTCGTGTCCACTCAGCGCCCTCACCCCGCTCATGTTCCTCAAATCGGCGGACAATGTTTCGAGCAGAGCCAACATAAAAACGTTCATTTTCCAGAGCGAGAGCATAGACAGTATATGCTTTTGAATCAGGAGCATTTATTTAGCCTAACAGTTTTATTAGTAGCACGATTGGGGAGCCTCCCTCGTTTCTTCCGTCCTCTTCGTAAACTTTGAACGAGGAGCTTTTGTTTGGCTATCAGCAACTCCAGTCTACTCGGTTTGATATTCTTGACTTTACAGGAACCAATGAGAACTCGAATCGTCCTTCGGCGGTTAGTACCGCTATCAATTTCCTTATAATCAATAATCGCAAAATGACTTGGACTAGCGTGAGGATGGACCTTCGGTGGTATTCCACACGTCAGCGCAATTTCAGTGCACAAAGTTTAAGAAAAGCGGGCGGGGGACCCACTCTCCAAATTGGCTAGCAACCCGCATGCTCTCTGCTCGCAGCTTATTTTACTTTTACCTCACGGTCGTTCTTCGCCGCTTCACCCGGAGTACAGCGACCTTCTTTGACTTGCTTGTCCAGCAGGGCGAGGAGTTCTTTAACTTTCTTCGGCTCATCCTTGAGGAGGTTTTTAGTTTCACCGGGATCGGCCTCGAGATTGAACAACTGCATTTCGGGAAGGCCCTCTTTCTTGGCGACATTTTCACGGGGAGCACTCCAGCCGCCACTTCCACGACAGAGACATAATTTCCAGAAGCCTTCACGAATCGCAAATGACCCGCCGATGGAATGGCTGATGAGGCTCTTGCGTGCGGTCTTGCTTTTCCCATTTAAAACCGGCCACAAGCTGTAACCATCTTCGCCGCCCAGTGCCTTGCGCTCCTGCGCGGTAATTTCTTCGAGAGTGGTGTAGATGTCGGTGAGGCAGGCGAGGTCTTGCCGCTTCACTCCCGCGACGACCTTGCCGGGCCAACGCACGATCAAAGGCACGCGATGTCCGCCTTCATAGATGTCAGCCTTGTGTCCGCGATACACGCCGCTGGGATCGTGCCCTTTCTTCCCGAGCACTTCAAAATTCCCCTCAGGCGAACAGCCATTGTCGCTCGTGAAAATGATCATGGTGTTTTCGTCGATGCCGGCTGCTTTCACCGCCGCAATCAAGTCCCCCATGTGATGATCCATTTGCTGCACAAAGTCGGCGTATGGGTTGATACCACTCGCGCCTTTGAACGGAGGCACGGGCACGATGGGCGTATGCGGTGCCGGAAGCGGGAGATAGATAAAGAAGGGTTTGTCTTCCTTCGCCCGTTCCTTCACGCGCTCCATAGTCTTGTCGAAAAGATGAGGCAGAACTTCGTCGATCTTGAAATCCGGCGCGATGGGTCCTTTGCGATACCAGCCGTAGGGATCTTCTTTCTTGGTCACCCCTTCTTCGCGCTTCGGCTGCGCGGTCACCTTGCCGGTATCCACCCAGACATAGGGCGGCATATCGAGTGACCCACAGTGCCCGTAGTATTGGTCAAAGCCATTGATGTTTGGCCCGTTTTTCACCGGCTTGGTAAAGTCGATCTCATTCCCGTCCTTGGCCCAATCCCATCCCAGATGCCATTTCCCGATCATCGAAGTATGATAACCCGCTCCCTTCAACAAATGCCCAAGCGTCGGACGATCCGCCGGAATCAAATGAGGACTCCGTCCGCTCAGCACGCCCCGCGCAAGCCGGGATCGCCAGTTATAGCGTCCCGTCAGCAAACCGTAACGCGTCGGGGTGCACACCGAGCTCGGCGTATGCGCATCGAGGAAAGTCATCCCCTCCTTTGCCATCTTCTGCAAATGCGGCGTCTTAATTTTGCACTCCAAATTAGTCGGCGAAATATCACCAATGCCCAAATCATCAGCCATCACCAAAATGATATTCGGCTTCTCCGCCGCCCAACTCCATCCGGCTGCCAAAAACAGCCCCATCCGAAAAATCGTTTTCATCATGGCCCTTAAACCATTCCAAATCCCCCACCCTTTCAAGAATCGATGTCGGGAGATTTTTCCTCGCGCCGATTTTCTCATTCTCTAGGCTCTTTTTATCATGGAACGACGAGACTTAATGAAAATGATCGCCACCACGGTCGGTGGCTCCATCGCATTGCCGGAAGCGGTCTATGCCCGACTGGGAGAAGACCTCAACCAAGGCGATCTCAACTTTTTCCGCCCCGCGCAGCGCGCCCAGGTCGCGATGATTGCCGAAGCCATCATTCCTGAAACCGATACCCCGGGAGCAATCGAAGCCGGCGTCCCCGAGTGGATCGAAGTCATCGTGAAAGATTGTTTCGAGGAGGCAGACCAAG
>JAKMEV010000518.1:0-7956 GCA_022425785.1 Akkermansiaceae bacterium
ACCCTCCCCCATGATCCCGCGATCGAGAAGCATGTCGGATTGGTCCGGCTTGAAATCACAAATGTGATAAGTATCGAGCCACCCGCCTTGCGCGCAGCGCTCGATTTGTTCCGCAAGATCGTGTTCCCACCAAACATGGTAGACATCGAGAGCAATTCCGACATTGGCGTGATTCAATTCTTCGCAAAGGTCATTGGCCACCCTGAGCGAAGAAATCGCCGAACGATCCCCGGCATAAACCGGATGCAAAGGCTCCACCAGAAGTCGCACGCCCATCCTGTCGGCCTCATCGGCAATCGCGCCGATGCCATCGCGAATCTGGGCGTAATTCTCGCCCGGCGTCTGCCCCACCGTGGCCCCGCAGACCAAAACAATACTGGGAAGTTCTAAAATCTCCGCTTCCTTCAAGGCCTGGCGGTTCACTTCAAGAGCATCCCGGCGCTCTTTCCCGGTCGCTCCGGTAAAAAACCCTCCCCGCACTAGCGAGATCCCCTCCAGTCCCGCATCCTTCATCTGCTGCTTGACCTCGCACAGATCCTCACCTTCGAGGGTCTCACGCCAAATTGAAATTCCGCCAATGCCACGTCGGGCATAGCCTTCAATACACTCACTCATCGACCACGGCTTGGTGGTGAAGGTGTGGATCGCCAATTCGGGATAATTCATCGTTTAAGTTGTTTCGCCAACCAGGAGTTCGCCTCGCACCAAAATGGATTGCTCGCTCTCCACTCCATCTACAATGCCGGCATGAAGATTCCGACCGGCACGCATCGCGAGTGTTCTGATCGACAAATCCACCGTGGTCAGCCTTGGAATGATCACATCACAGAGCGGGCTGTTATCGCACCCGGTGACGAGAATGTCATGGGGAATCTTGTAGCCAAGTTCATGTAGTTTCTGAACCAACAATGACCCGACCACGTCATTGACCCCGACGAATACCCGCACTCCGCGTTCATACTCCGCGTTGATTGTCTCGCACTTAATCCCCTCTGGGGAATCTGCGATCCAAACATCCTCCTCGGCCTCAAAAGTTATGCCATTTTCAGCGCAGCCTTCGGTGAAGCCCTGCACCCGCATCCTCATGACATCCTCAATCCCACGGTATCCGACAAAACAACAATTCCCCGCGACCCCTTTCGAAGACAAGTGTTCCGCCACCTGCCGCATCGCATCGCAGTGATCGCTCACCACCTGTCGCACGCCCCGCACCACACGATTCAGCACGAGACACTTGGCACCCTTCTCCTTGATCTCCTCGAACACCGCAGCCGGAGGACGATGGAAGGCAAAAACAAAGGCATCCACTTCTCCTCCTTTCTTGTGAGGAAATGGCACATAATCCTTCCCCGCAGTTTCCACGATAATGTTCGTCCCCGAGGGGCTCAAGCCCTCGCGTAAGCCATCCACCAGATCAAACAAGCTATAAAACAAATTGGCCGTCCGACTCGCCGCAAGAGGGAGGACCAATTTGATTGTCAAAATCGAACGCTCGGAATGGCGACGTTGGTTCCGCCTCACATAGCCCATCTTCTCCGCCACTGCTTTCACATGTGACACGACCGGACCTCCAATCAACGAGGAGCCAGCCAGGGCGCGTGAAACTGTGGCCTTGGAGACACCTGCGGCTTCAGCAATCCGGGCCATTGTCACAGTTGGGGAGGACTTGGACATTAGAGAGAGTAGCCTAATCGTTTCGCGCAATCCGAGAGCATTCCAGCCTCCCACTCCGGACGACGGGGGCACATCGGATGCGGCTCGCTACTGGGAATGCGACCCAGTAGATGCTGAAAGACCGCACAACTGTGCTTGTAAGCCGGAACGTCCTCCCGGAAAGCAACATTTCCAAGATACTGCAGGGCGTCATTCAATTCATGATAAGTCTCATCACCTTGTTCCCAGAGACGATCGCGTTCCGCGAATTTCTCCGGACAAAATGCCGCCAGGCCCAAAAGATAGTCTGATCCATATTCGATCATATCGATGCCCAGATCATTTCCGGTATAAATGCGAAAGTCGGGCCGAACTTCGTCACGCAAGGCCAAGCGCTTAAGCTCCTCTCCCCGGCTCAGTGAAGAATGTTTCATTCCCTTCAAGGAGGGAATTCCCATTAAGCCCCGCACGACCTCTTCGGAATAAATCATTCCGTTCGGAGCAAACATTTTTCCCAGCTCAAATCCCAACACGGAATCGTAATTCTGACAAACATCAGCATAAAGCTTCACGATCTCATCCGAACTCCAGTCATGAAAACGGGTCGTCTGAAACAAAATCGGCGTCCCGCCAAACTCCGCGATTTGATCCCCACCGGTCCGATAGAGATCCACCAAATCGCCTTCGAGCCCTTCAACAAAAACTCCGGCCACAAATGGCTTGTCCGGTCCGAGCGCCTCACGGGTCCATGCCAGAACATCCTTTCGCTCCTCCTTGGTGAGATAATTGGCGTAGCCGGTGTCCATATTAACGGCGCACTTTAAGCCCGCTTCTTCAGTCCGTCGCACTGCATCCTGAAATGCTTCCCGGGCAATCCGGCCGTCTTCTTCAAATGGAAGGAGACAGGCCGCCATTCCCTCCAACTTCCGCCCAAAGGTTCGCAAATCTGCTCTCGCCTGAATACTCATGCCGACCGATATTGTTGCATGCAACTTTTCGCAAGCGCTTTTTTCACCACTACCCCATCGGATACATGATTTCCTCACTCACTTCATCGATTTTCGCCAGAGTGTCATCGTCCAAAATCAAGCCCGCCGCTTTCATGATCGGCGCCATCTGGGAAACCTTGCTCACGCCAACAATCGTCGACGCTACATAGTCGTGCTGCTTGCTCCAGGCCGCTGCCAGAGTGGTCACATCCAGATCCAGTCCCTTCGCAATCTCCCTAAAACGCCGGGTCGAGGCCAATGACTTCTCATTCACGAACCGTCCCGCCATCGCTTTCTGACGAGGCCCACCGTGGTTCAAGTATTCCGCAAAGCGCGCATCATCGGGAACTCCATCGTTGTATTTCCCCGTCAGTACCCCGCCCGCAAGCGGACTGTAGGGAAGCAAGCTCACCTGCTCCTGACGAAGACATTCCGCGAGTCGATCTTCGTCCCGACGATTGTTCAGCGAGAAATTATTCTGAATGGTGTCTATGCGCGTCAGCCCTTCGAACTCGCTCGTCCAGAGGCTCTTCATCACGCCATAGGCATCGTCGTTGCTCAACCCAATCGCACGAACCTTCCCCTCCTTCACAAACTCATCGAGCACCTCAAGGGTATCCGCAGCCCGCATGCCGTGATCAGGCCAGTGGATTTGATAGAGGTCGATGTAGTCCGTCTTCAACCTGCGTAAACTTCCCTCAAGCGCTTTCCGAAGATGCACCCGGTCCAAGGCCGCCTTGCCGTGACGAATCGGAGGACAAAACCAACCATGTGCCGCACCCGCAATCTTCGAGGCAATGATCACCGACTCGCGGGGCACATTCTCCAGCCACTCCCCCATCCAGGTCTCGGTTAATCCGGCCAATTCCTCCGACGGGGGAACGGGATAAACCTCCGCAGTATCAAAAAAATCAATCCCCGCCTCCACTGAGGCATCCATAATGCGAAAACTCTCTTCCTTATCGGCCTGGGTTCCGAAAGTCATCGTCCCCATGCAAATTTCACTGACCACAATGCCGCTCGTTCCCAGTCGTCGTTTTTCCATCAGGAAAATTGTGACGACCGGAAGCAGCAGGATCAAGAACAGGAAAGAAAAACCTCCTACTCAGTCAAAAGCTCAAGGTGTAAACGAATGAACTTTCGTTCATCGGTGCCGAAGATAGAGCTCTCACGAATGACGGCCGTCTCTGATCCGTCTCCATTGCTGGTATTGGTCACTAGAACCGACGGCTCCAGTGGCCAGGAGGCCAGGGTTGCACTTTTCTGAAGAGACCACACAAGATCCGCGCCATTGGAGACTCGACGCACCTCAATGGCGAGGTAGTCGACTCCTTCAACTTCAACTTCCGTCCCCGAAACCTGAGCGGCATCCGCGACAAGAGGATTAGTGGCGTAGGCATACTCTTCCCAATTCTTGCGACCATCCCCATCAGGGTCGGCATCAAAGGCACCATCGGTAAGCCACTCGGCGCTTGGGAAGAATCCTTCCTGCCAGGCATTGAAATGAACCTGCCAGGAAATATCACCGATTCCCGGAGAGCCGCCTGCCAATTCACTGGCGGCCCACATCGCAGGATCGCTCAGTTCATTGTAAGCCGTCGCATCATCACGAATCACGAGGGACAAACCACCTCCGTCACTCGGCGGATACCAACGATCATTATAAGTGAAAGCGAGAATGTTTTCTCCCACTCCATCCACAAGTCGCAAGGTCTCACCGTCATTGTCCAATTGCCCAATGAATGGTCCGGCTACCGGCGAGGAAACCGCAGGATAACGAATCGCAAATGCCGCCGGATTCTTAGCTAAAATGATTCGCCCTCCAGCTGCAAGCGTGAGAGGAGCATCAAAGGTATATTCGACACCTTCGGTAAAGGATGAGTTTCCAAGGTCAATGCTGGCCCCGGAAATATTCTTCAATTCCATAAACTCGAAGTCCGAATCAACCACTCCCGGAAGAGCAGCCGATTCCGCAGCAGTCGGATCAGCCGGATGATAATTCACCTCGGTCACCCGGAGCGCAAGTTGGTTCACCGTCGGCGTGCCAGTATAGGTGAAAGAATCAATCAAAACGCCGGAATCATTACGAAGCTCGATGCTCTCTCCGCGTGCCGAAAGCTGCCCTTGATAGCCACCCTGCACATAGCGGAATTCACCACCTTTCGGGCCGGACGTCCGAGCCCGGAAACTTGCCGAGTCACGCGCCACGTGCAAAAGACCTTGATAACCCGAAGCCGAGGTTCCTGCTCCAGCTAAAATCACCGTCCCCTCAGGGAAGGTATAATCAACCCCACCGCTTAGCGTCCACCCCGAGAGATCAATGTCCGCAGATCCCTCGCGGTTCTTAAGAACAATGTATTCCTCATCCTGATTTCCGCTCAGTGGAAGGAAATCCACGCTTTCGATATCGACAGAAGGAGTTGTCGGTTCGGTCGAAGCAATCTGTGCATTATTGACCTCGAACCCGGTGTTGAAGACAAAGCTCCGACGCGCAGGCAGAAATGTGTCAATAATTCGATCCGACCCCTGAAGCATATTGAAGTTGTTTCCCCAGGATCCCCACTTTGCATAGTCCAGGTCGGCGTCGGTTCCAATCTGGTTCCGGATCGCAATGATCGAGTCCTTGATCCAATCGCCATTGGCTGCCGCATTGGCACCCGAAAGGAAGAGGTCATCTCTCAAGGTGTCAACACGCCGAACCATCATCTCCCGAAATTCGGGAGTCGTTTGCATGAGGGCCCATAGCGGATTAATCGTCTCTGGAATCTCAAAATTGGTCACCATATTGTCATCGAAGTACTTGAGTGTTCCTGTCCACTTTCGCCCGAAGGACAAATCCACATCCCAGGGAAGCGGCCGCCACTCCCCGGTCCCGTGGGTGTCGCGATACATATAGTAGTTCTTGTGTCCACTGTCCGTAATTCCTGCCGTCGCGTATGCCGCCAATTGATTAATCGTGGCAGCCACATCGATGTTGTCATAGGCGTAGCGACGCTTATTGGCGACCGAAGTCGAAGCGAGAGCTGTAATTAAGACCTGGAGATCAGACTTATCCCCATCCTTGGGAGTCTTCTTGCTACCGCCACCGGTTGAGGCCAACCTATCGTACATTTTATAAAGTGTTCCCTCTTCATCCAATCCGACCCTGTCCAAATAGCGCTCATCCCCGTCTTCCACCATATCAGTCGTCGAGAAGAACTCACCATTTCGATCCATCCTCACCGTGAAGGCGTAATGCCCCTTGGCTCCCGTCCGATTCAAATATTCGTAGGTTAGCGTATTCCTTACCTTGCTCTTGTCCGCCCAATTGGTAAGCAAATTGATGTCCTTGACCCGGCGCTCCCCCTCCCGCCACTCAAAGCGGTTCCCCTTGTTGAAATCCACATCATAACTCTTCTTCGGAAACCCACCCGTCGATTGACCATGGCGATCCATTTGAATGTTGTCGTAAAACTGACCCAGGTAATACAACGATGTTCTTGTCCCCGATACCGTATCAACTGCCGCCTGATTCTGAACAAAAGTTTCGATAATCGGGAGCTGGGAAGAATTGTGATCAGGGTTAAATGCTACCGTTCCGTAGTATCTGTCGGAATCCAAGGGGTCAGGATAGGGTGGAGACAAGCCTACCGCATTATCATCGTCTTCAGCCTCAACCCGCCAACGAATCATCTCGCCAACATCCAGGGAAGTCGTAGCCAGGAGAGCCGAGTAGATTCCGTCTCCGGCAGTCTCATCTCCAGCGGTTCCTCCATCATTCATGAGAATCATATTTTCAGATCCGAACATGATCCGGCTATACAATCTCACTTTATCAACCGAGCCCGTTCCGTCTGAAACTTCCGCGGTGATGAGCAAAGGGGCACTCCCGCCCCCACCCACCGGACGGTCGGGAGTGTCGGTAACATTCTTGATCACTGGAGCCACTTCGTCGGCAATGCCTTCGTTTGCCGATCCAAATGACGGCTCTGAAAAATACCCCGGAGTGTCAGTCACTCCGCCGGTAATCGCGACATCGAGTTCGGGCAGGATGAGCATATCGCTATTACCCAAACTCCGGTTCATGCCATGAATCGCGAGAACATTCGTTCCGGTCATCAAATCCACATTTTCGAGATTGATCGCAAACACCTCCCATTCCGAGTTCAAACCATCACTCCGCGAAGCCGAAGCAACAGAATTCCAATTGGGCGTTGCATCCTCTCTATCCGCAGCCACTTGCACACCATTGATGTATGCGATAAATCCATCATCGTATCGCATTCTCAACGTCATCCCATTCACGGCATTGGAATCGGCTAGATCGAAAGGCAGCCGAATAAACACCGAGGTATTCCCCCCGAACATCTCGTTAATAAAATCTCCGCTCTCACTCAGCCATCCGTCGTAGCCAGCTCCATTATCGAAGCCCACTCCAGTCGTCACCGCCCTCCAGGTCGATCCGGTAAAAGTCGATCCAGGCGCGTCATTCCAATTAAGGTAGTTCGCGTTAAAATCAGCTTGATCAGCCGGCACAGCGGCCTGCCCGGAAGCTCCGGTCTCAATCATCGTGGATGCTCCGCTGCCTTGCCCCACGCCGTAACTCGCACCTTCTACCTGCGCCGGATAAGTCGGAGCGAACTCATGCTCCACCGTGCTTCCATCAGCTTTCATCAATCCAAGATACTCGCCTCTGCTGCTCAGTTTAAAATTGGTATGAAATTCATCACCCACCACGCGACGGTTTTTCCCCGAGGCAAAAACGGTAAGAAACTTCTTCGCGTCCAATGAAGTCCCCGGAGGGAAAATCCACTTCTGCAAATCCGCCGCATCATCACTCAAACTCCAACCACTCAAATCAACTGTCGCGTTCGAGTCATTATAGATTTCAATCCAATCCTCATCATCCCCGTCCTCGTCCACCACCGACCCATCATTGGCCGCAACAAATTCCAAAATCCAAACTTTCGCCGGGAGCATCGGCGCGGCCAAAATCCCTCCCGCGAGTAAGAGAGCGTTCCACCATTTTGTTGATTGTGTCTGCATAGTTTGAAAAAGTTCCACATTTCCCTCTGCCTGACAACTTTAACAAGCCCTATTCCCATACAAATTTTCCAGTAACCTGTATCGGACAATGAGATTTCTCCAACTTTCCCCATCTCACTCCAATTACCTTAATTAGCGAAACAATTAACGGCCGCGACATCTCCAAAATACTTGCCAACGGCAAGACTGAGCGACGGCCAAAGAGCCCGGAATACCTATTCCAGCCGCCCGGCCGATGCTTTTCTCTCTTCCCCGCTTCCGCCACCTTGCCACCCCCTCCCCACTCTGC